>JAFSGH010000066.1 GCA_017440965.1 Clostridia bacterium
ATTGGAAGCATAAGAGATTTCGCACTCTGCGGAGTGCGACAAGAGGCTCTGCCTCTTGACACCGTGAGCTTTTGAAAAAGCTCAAGCAAAACTTTTCCCCGGCACTCCCGTGCCGACATCATTCCCCAACTTTCCGTGAATAACCGATTTTTATGGCTCAGGAAAACCTGAGCCTTTTCCTTTTGCCGTAAACTTTACGGTTGACAATCGGCTTTACGGGTGCGATAATTATTCCGTTAAAAGGCAGGTGACGGTTTTGTCTGAAAAAACCAAAAGGCTCATTAAGTTATTTTTAACAATGCTTTATATCAGCTCCTTTACCTTCGGAGGGGGCTTTGTTATCGTGACCTTAATGAAGAAAAAATTTACGGATGAATATAAATGGATCGAAGAACAGGAAATGCTCGACATTATTTCCATTGCACAGACAACACCGGGACCTATTGCTCTTAACGGTGCTGTTATTGCAGGAAAAAAAATAGGCGGAGCAAGAGGTATTATCGCCGCAACTCTCGGCACCGTCATTCCGCCTGTAGTCATAATCACAATAATTTCATTTTTTTATAATGCCTTTCAGGAAAACCCCTATGTTTCTCTTGTCCTCAGAGGTATGAATGCAGGTGTGGCGGCTGTCATCCTCGATGTGGTATGCTCTCTCTCAGGTGAATATATCAAAAACAAAAAAATAATTGAAACGGCAGTTATTATAATATCCTTTGTTCTTGTGTTCTTTTTTAAGATAAATGTAATGATACTGCTTCTTATTGCTCTCGCCGTCGGAATCATTACGGTTATTGTAAGAACAAGAAGGGAGAGAAAAAAATGATTTTTTTTAAGCTTTTTCTTTCCTTTCTTCAGATAGGTCTCTTTTCAGTCGGCGGCGGCTATGCGGCAATTGCGCTTATAAGAGAGCAGACGGTCGATATAAATATGTGGCTTACAGCCGCAGAATTCTCCGACCTTACAACTATTGCGGAAATGACACCGGGCCCTATTGCCATCAATGCGGCAACCTTTGTGGGAATAAAAATTGCAGGCTTCGGCGGAGCCCTTGCGGCAACGCTCGGCTGTATAACGCCTTCGATCATCATTTCCTCGCTTCTTGCCTTTATTTACTATAAGTATAAGGGTACTGACACAGTAAAAAGCGTATTGAAAAGCCTCCGTCCTGTTACAATAGGACTTATTCTGTCCGCAGGACTGACACTTCTGCAGACTGCCCTCTTTAACGGTACCGACATAAGTGCTTCATCGCTTGATATATTGAACCTTGTCCTTTTTGTAATTGCCTTTATTACTTTAAGAACAAAGAAGCTTTCTCCCGTTCCGACAATGCTTATATGCGGTGTTTTGTATCTTATAATATCCCTGCTTCTTCAATTGGTGATAAAATGAGTGCATCAGAAAAAAACAAACTTTTTTATATATGCGCATATGCCCTTCGTTCACTGTCTCTTCTTACCGCAACGGGAACGCTTATCCAGACTCTTCTTACCGTTCTCGGTATGAGTGCGGAGCGGATATATTTTCACACCTCTGCAGTAGGAGCTGTAAATGTTGCGGTAATTCTGCTTTTTGCCACCTTTGCCGATACGCCGTCGCTTATAAAACGCTCTGCCGCGGTACAGCTTGCGGGAGGAATACTTTTTCTGCTTTTTCTTCCCCTTTGCATTGCAAAAAAGGCAGGAATAACGGAATTTATTATCCTGATAACGGCAGGGGTGCTTCAGTCCGTCGTAACGGCTCTTCATACCGTCTGCGACTATAAGCTGCCGTATTATATCATAAAAAAGGAAGAATACGGCTTCATTATGGCTTTCTGCGGTATTCTTTCCTCTGTCATATCCTTCGGTGCAGGTGCGGTAATGACGGCACTTTCGTCAAAGCACGATTATAAGACATTGATGCTTTTTGCCTTTATATTTGCATTTATCTGTTCTTGCTTTGCCGGCGTACTTACGCTGAAGCTTAAAAACATTTCTCAGTATGACACTGTCATAAAAACTCAGTCTGCAGGCAAAAGCTTTATTTCCGTAATAAGCTCCCCCGTATTCTATAAGCTTCTCCCCGCCAACCTTATAAGAGGCTTTTCCTCGGGAATAACCCTGGTATTTGCCGTTATCGCGGCAGATGAGCTTCATTACAGTGAGCAGATAACCACCGCCACGGTATCCGTTCAGGCAATTGCCTCTCTTGCAGGCTGTGCCCTTTTCGGGGTGCTTTCAAAAAAGATATCTCCGAGGATATCGGTCTTTGCGGGAAGCCTGACATTTTTACTTCTGCCCCTGATACTGATTCCCGGAAGACCTCTTTTATTCCTTTGTCTCACGGGAGTGATACTCTTCGGCAGGACCCTTATCGATTATGCCGTGCCCTCTCTTCTTTTATATGCCGTGCCCGTTGAGATCGCAGGCCCGTATAATGCCTTCAGGATGATTCTTCATAACAGCGGCTCTCTTATTGCCACAACAGTTGCCGCTTTTGTTCCCGTAAGCATTCTTTTGCCCCTTGCGGCACTTTTTCAGCTGATATCAGGCTTGGTTTTTCTTGCTCTTCCCCTTCTTAAAAAAGCCTCTCCCCTTAAAGTCAGCACAATTTCCTGAGGTTTTTAACTGTTAATATTGATTATCAAAGACTGATTTGATATAATCATAAAAAAAATAAAAAGGAGACACCTTATGAGTGATAATATTATAAAGCTCGGCGTTGTAGGTCTCGGCAGAGGCACTGCGATCGCAAGAGAGCTTTTTACCATTCCCGGCACAAGACTTGTTGCCGCCTGCGACCATAACCCCGAGATCCTTGAAAAGGGCTATAAGGAGCTTTCAGAGCTTTCAGGCTATGATATAATAAAACTTTCGGACTATGATGAGCTTCTCAAATGCGATATCGATGCCGTTATCGTTGCAACAGAAGCAATTTACCATGTGCCCGTAGTAAAAAAGGCAATGGATGCGGGAAAGCACGTTCTCAGCGAGATCCCCTCGGTAAACTCCGTTGAGGAAGCAAGAATTCTCAAGGAATGCTGTAACGCTCATCCCGAGCTTATTTATATGGCAGCGGAAAACTGCTGCTTCTGGGCATTCATCGAAACCTGGAAAAAGATGCACGAGCAGGGACTTTTCGGTGAAATTTCATATGCTGAGGCTGAGTACCTTCACGCAATGGATCCCGAGGAATTTGCTCCCGATAATTATCCGCCCGGACACTGGAGAACGGTAAATCCCGCAGTAAAATACCTTACCCACGAGTTAGGCCCTCTTCTTTATATAATGAACGACAAGTGCGTAAGCGTTTCGGGAATGGAAGCCGATACAATTTATAATCCCTATTTCCCCAATATCAAGTCAACAGGCGTGGCTCTTATAAAAACCGAAAAGGGTGCAGTTATAAGAATACTTGTTTCCTTCGGTGCATATACAAGCTATGACCACAATTTCCGTATCTGCGGCACAAAGGGTGCTATAGAAACAGGCAGACTTCAGGTGGTTGACGATGCATATTCATACGCAAACCTTCAGTCTATCCCCGGCACCTTCTCAAAGAAAATTGAGATTCCCGTAAATTCCGCCTATGACGGAGAAAGCAAGGAGGGACACGGCGGTGCTGACCATAAGATGGTGGAAGAATTCATCCGCTGTCTGAAGACCGGCGAAAAGCCTCAGCTTGATGTTGATTTTGCCATCAATATGTCTCTTCCCGGTGTGCTTGCACACGAATCCGCAGTTAACGGCGGCACTGCAATCGAAATACCCCGCTTCTGATTTTTTCCCTCCCGTTATTTGTTTTTTCGGGAGGGTATATTAATTTTAGTCATAGATAAACTGTTGCAAAGATAAAGAAAGAATGTTACAATTCCCTACTGTAATTATAATTAGGACGGTTATTTGAATGTCACCCCTTAATCTGATAAAAACAAATAAAGCTGCGATAAGGCAGGGACTTAAGGACGGTCTTCCTATAGGCTTCGGATATTTTGCCGTAGCCTTTTCTTTAGGAGTAACTGCAAAAAATGCGGGGCTTTCCGCCTTTCAGGGCTTTCTTGCAAGCGTGCTTTGCTCTGCCTCTGCAGGTGAATATGTAGCATTTACCCTTATTGCGGCAAATGCATCATATATCGAGGTTGCCCTTGCAACCTTTGTGGCAAATGCACGGTATATGCTTATGTCCTGTGCTCTCAGCCAGAAGGCTTCACCCGATATGCCCTATATCCACAGACCTCTTTCGGCTATATATATCACCGATGAGCTGTTCGGAATCTCAATTGCAAGAAAAGGCTTTTTTGATCCCTTCTATCATTACGGAGCTTCTCTTACTGCTGTCCCCTTATGGGCGATAGGCACGGCTCTCGGAGTGATCGCGGGAAATATTCTTCCCTTATCCGTTGTAAGTGCCCTCAGTGTTGCTCTCTACGGAATGTTTATGGCAGTATTCATTCCGCCTGCCAAAAAGGATAAGATAATAGCCTGCCTTGTGGTAATAAGCTTTGCCTTAAGCTATATTGCAAGTATTCTCCCCGTTATATCGGAAATCGCAGAGGGAACGAGAACAATAATCCTCACCGTGATAATAGCAGGCGCGGCGGCATTGCTTTTCCCGAGAAAGGAAGAAGAGGAGGAAGAGAGCAATGGATAAGAATATCTATATTTATATCCTCATTATGGGAGCAGTCTCCTATCTCATAAGAGCTCTTCCCATGACGCTTCTGAAAAAGCCCATAAAAAATAAGTTCATCCGCTCATTTTTATATTATGTCCCCTATGTCACTCTGGCGGTAATGACCTTCCCCGCAATAATCAATGCCACGCAATCTCCCATTTCCGGTGTTCTCGCACTGGCTGTGGGCATAATCACAGCCACTGTCGGCTTCAATCTCTTCAAGGTCGCAGTCTCCTGCTGTCTTACGGTATTTGCGGCTGAGCTGATAATTACTTATCTTTTATAAAATCAATAAAAAGAAAAAAGCATTCTGCACTGTATCACCTCTTCAGGTGACGGCAGAATGCTTTTTCTGTATCAGACATAAAATTCCTTCATATCGTCAAGTCTCAGCAATACGGGAGAACAGCCTCTTGCAACGCCTGCATCTATATTTATCCAGGTATCTGTCCTTAAGATGCGTCCCGCATATTTTTCTCCGTAAACGGATGTGGGAGTATGCCCGAAGACCGTTATGATACCGTTATCGAAATATTCCGTATCAATTGAAGGCCGCGTCCACAGCAGCTCCCTTTCCGTGTATTCACTGAGCCTTTTATCCTTTCTGAAGTTCCCCAGACCGCTGTGCGTCAGAACAAAATCGCAGTTATCGGTGGATACGGTCTCAAACAGCGGAGCCTCACTTATATATTCATATATGTATTTTATCTCTCTGTCCCTTGTACCCCTGAGAGCATCTATAGTGGGAAGTCCTCCGTTCATCATCCAGTTAGAGTATGCACCGAGCTTTCTTCCCGTAAGAGAGTTGATGCTGTCATCGGTTATCTCAAGAAAAAGAAAGCCTGAATTCAGCATCATATCCTCGTGATTTCCTCTTAAAAGCGTGACATTCGGCTGACGCATAAAGTATCTGAGCAGCCTTATTCCGTCACTGCCCCTGTCAATAACATCTCCGAGGACAAAGCAATGATCCGATGCAGAAAAGCCCGCCTTTTTGAAAAGCTCCGTGACCTCCTCAAGAGGATATCCGTGAAGGTCCGAGATAACATAGATCATAATTTCACTCCTTTTAAGAAAATTGTGGTTCTTCACAGAAAGTTGGGGAATGATGTCGGCACGGGAGTGCCGGGGAAAAGTTTTGCTTGAGCTTTTTCAAAAGCTCACGGTGTCAAGAGGCAGAGCCTCTTGTCGCACTCCGCAGAGTGCGAAATCTCTTATGCTTCCAATAGCGCA
>JAFSGH010000067.1 GCA_017440965.1 Clostridia bacterium
CGAGGACACGGGAATGGGCTTTGAAACAGAGGAATTTTATGTAAAAAGCGGCGATGAAATGGCAGCATTGTTTCCTGATGTTCCCGATGCCATTGAAAATACAAATAAAATTGCAGCACGCTGTAATGTAAAGTTTTCTTTCGGTGATACAAAGCTTCCCGTGTTTGAGGTTCCGAATAATCAGGATCATTTTGAATTTTTCCGTGATATGTGTTATGACGGAATGATAAAGAGATACGGTAAAAATTATCCTAAAGAATATCTTGAAAGATTAGACTATGAGTTGGGTATCATTAATCAGATGGGATTTATTGATTACTTCCTGATAGTCTGGGATTATATAAACTATGCAAAGTCTGTTGGTATTCCCGTAGGTCCCGGCCGAGGCTCGGGTGCGGGCAGTATTGCCGCATTCACCTGCGGTATTACGGATATTGATCCGATGCGTTACTCCTTGCTGTTTGAGCGATTCTTGAATCCCGAGCGAGTAAGCATGCCCGACTTTGATATTGACTTCTGTTACGAACGCAGACAGGAGGTTATTGACTATGTTGTAAGACGCTACGGTGCAGACCATGTTGCACAGATTGCAACATTCGGTACTCTGGCTGCAAAGGGTGCCGTCCGAGATGTAGGCAAGGTGCTCGGTATGTCGGTTGCTGAATGTACTGCAATACAGAAAGAGATTCCTCAGGAGCTCGGAATGACTATCGAAAAAGCATTGCAGTCAAACCAGGAACTCAAAAAGATGTATGATGAAAACCCGATGGTTAAAAAGGTGCTTGATACATCTATAAAAATTGAAGGTATGCCCAGAAATACGGGTATGCACGCAGCAGGTGTTGTTATCTGCGACAAGCCTGTTGACGAGTATGTACCGCTTTTCAAGAGCGGTGACTCTGTTGTTACACAGTTTTATAAGGGCTGGGTTGAAAAGCTCGGTCTTTTGAAAATGGACTTTCTGGGGCTTCGTACACTTACCGTTATTGACGATGCCGTCAAAATGATTCACAAAAAAGATCCTGAACTCGATATTATGCAAATTGATGTTGACGATCAGAATGTATATAAGATGTTAGGCGAGGGCGGTACCTTCGGTGTGTTCCAATGCGAATCCGGCGGTATCAGATCCCTTATGATTAATATGCAGCCGAGAAACCTTGAAGATATAATAGCCGTTATTGCTCTTTACCGTCCCGGCCCTATGGACTTTATTCCCGCATATCTCAGTAACAGAATGGATCCCGAGCACATAAAGTATCATACCCCCGAGCTTAAGCCTATTCTTGATGTTACCTACGGTACAATAGTTTATCAGGAACAGGTTATGCAGATTTTCCGAGAGCTTGCGGGATACTCCTTGGGTGCTGCGGATATGGTGCGTAGAGCGGTTGCAAAAAAGCAGGCAGATGTGCTTGCACAGCAAAGACAGTATTTCCTTTACGGCTCCGACGGTACCGACGGCGGTTCAAAATGCGACGGCTGCCTGAAGCGCGGCATATCAGAGGATGCTGCAAATGCAATATTTGACGATATGGCATCGTTTGCATCCTATGCTTTCAATAAATCGCACTCTGCGGCATATGCTCTGGTAACATATCAGACCGCTTGGCTTCGTCATTACTATCCGCAGGAATTTATGGCGGCTATGCTTACGAGTGTTCTTGATAACACCGATAAGGTAGTAGGGTATATAACCGAATGTCAGACTTCTCTCGGCTTCCAGGTTCTTCCTCCCAGCGTAAACGAAAGTATGGAGACTTTCTCTGTTGTCGGGGATAATATCCGTTTCGGTCTGCTTGCAATCAAAAATCTCGGCAGCGGCTTTATCAAAGTAATAATCGAGGAACGCGAAGAAAACGGCTTGTATGAAAGCTACTATTCCTTCTGTAAGCGTTGCTATTGCAAGGAATTTAACCGCAGAGCAATGGAAAATCTGATAAAGAGCGGTGCAATGGATTGTTTCGGTCTTAACAGAAATCAGATGCTTCTGATGATTGACGATATTATAAGTGACCTTGAAAGCGACAAGAAAAACAAAATAGAAGGTCAGATAGGCCTTTTTGATTTAGGCTCAGCACTCGCTAAGGCTGTTGAAATAACTCCTCCCGATGTGGGAGAGCTTCCCGAAAAGGAGCGACTTGCAGCTGAAAAGGAAACCACAGGTCTTTATATGTCAGGCCATCCGATAAGAGAGCATATGAAGCTTTCAAAATCATTGGGAAGTGCCAAGACCTCCGATATTCTTGCTTCTACCATTTCCGAACCGGATTCTCCGTATAAAGACGGAGATAAGGTAAGACTTTTATGCATTCTTGCAACGGTCAGAAAGAAAATCACCAAAAATGACACAACAATGGCATTCCTGACAATCGAAGATGTATACGGTGCTGTTGAAGTTCTTGTTTTTCCGAAAAAATTTGATAAATACGGTCAATATTTTATAGAAGATGAAATAGTGCTTCTTACCGGTAAGGTTTCACTCAGAGATGATGAAGTACCTAAGCTTTTGTGTGAAGATGTTGTGCCTTTAAGAGATATTCCCGATGATGAAGCTTATCTCAAGGATTATAAATTGCCCGAGCTTGATTATCTTACTCCTAAGAGTGCTTATTCAGCTTACGAATTGCCGAAAACTCAAGAAAAAGAACTGCAGCAGGATGCACCTCAGGAAACAAAAATTCCCGAAGAAACAAAAAAGGAAGAAGCACCTGTTGTTTCAAAGCCTGCACCTGCAAAAAAGACAAACCGAGGAATTTTTCTCCGATTGCCCTCAGCCGCTTCAGATGAATGTGTAAAGGCAAAAAAGATGTGTGCGATTTTTGACGGAAATGTTCCCGTTATAATGTATTATTCGGACACAAACAGCTATGATTTTGCATCAGGTATTTATGTGGAGAATAACGACAAGCTGTTATATGGGTTGAAAAAGCTGCTCGGAGATTCAAATGTTGTCAGAAAGCTGTGATTTGTCCCTTTTATTGACATCTTTGTGAATAAAATTACAAATTAATATTGACATTGGTTTTATTTGTCTATATTATATTAGATTGAATTGTATATATTTGTCTCAGGAGGAAATATAAATGAAAACAATTGCAGTTTTAACAAGCGGCGGCGATGCTCCCGGTATGAATGCCGCTATCAGAGCTGTTGTAAGAACAGGATGCGAAAACGGTGTCCGTGTGCTCGGTATCCGCAGAGGTTATCAGGGACTTATGCAAGGCGATATGTATGAAATGAATCTCAGAAGTGTTTCTGATATCATTCACAGAGGCGGCACAATGCTTTATTCAGCAAGAAGCCCTGAATTTGCAACAGAAGAAGGTATGCAGAGGGCTATTGATGTCTGTAAGGCTAATGAAATTGAAGGTATAGTTGTTATCGGCGGTGACGGTTCTTTCAGAGGTGCAAGAGACCTTTCCGTAAGAGGTATCAACTGTGTTGGTATTCCCGGCACAATTGATAATGACATTTCTTGCTGTGACTATACCATCGGTTATGATACCTGCCTCAACACAATTATGGATATGGTGGACCGTATCCGTGACACAAGTGAATCTCACGACCGTTGTACTGTTGTTGAGGTTATGGGCAGAAGAGCAGGTTATCTCGCACTTAATGCAGGTATTGCAGTCGGTGCAACTTCTATTCTCATTCCCGAACTCGATTTTGATATTGAAAAAGATATCATTGAAAGAATGAAGAGAACTCAGAAAACAGGAAAGATGCACTTTATTATCGTTGTAGCTGAGGGTGTCAATGAAAAGCTTGTTGCTCAGGGAATCAACGGTGTCGGTGCACTTGCAAAGTATATTGAACACAACCTCGGTGTTGAAGCAAGAGCATCTGTTCTCGGTCATGTGCAGAGAGGCGGTTCTCCCTCTGCAAAGGACAGAGTAGTAGGAAGCCAGATGGGCTCATATGCCGCACATCTGCTTCTTAACGGTATCGGGAACAGAGTTGTTGCTATGCAGAAGGAAAAGATTGTTGATTTTGATATTGTTGAAGCTCTCAATATGAAAAAATCCATTGACCTTTCTCTTTACGATACTGCAATGGAAATTTCAATCTGATTTTGTTTGATTAAAAGCACTGTGATTTTGTCATAGTGCTTTTTTTGGTATGAGGATTATTATGAAAAAATATTATCCGTCCTTTTATGATAAATTTTCCTGCCTGTGCGATGCTTGTCCTGATACCTGTTGTGCAAAATGGGAAATTGTTGTTGATGAAGAAGCTCTGATTAAATATAACGGTATTAACGGAGAATTCGGAGAAAAACTGAGACAGAGTCTGTTCAGGGATGAAGACGGGGATTATCTGTTCAAGCTTGATAACGGCAGATGTCC
>JAFSGH010000005.1 GCA_017440965.1 Clostridia bacterium
CTTGGGGTCAATGATAACTCTGAAGGGAATGGGAGATTTTGTTCCGAACATATTGTTCATTATTTCTTTGGTGTTGAAATAATAAACTCTCTGATCCTTTGCAGGCTCACCGCCGAAGGTAAAACGCTTTCCTACTGTCTTAAAGGTCTCCTTGAGGCTTTCTCCGAAGGAGCCTGAGAAGATCGAAGGCTCAGTTGATGCGTCATAGGTGAACTGTCCGGGCTCTGCACAGACCTCAACTACCTTGCCCTGCTCAACGATGATCATACACTGACCGTCGGCAACAACAATTCCCGAGCCCGATGTGATAACATTATCACTGCCCTTTGTGTTTGAAGAACGACCGGAAACGTTCTTCTGTCCTTTTACTATAAGTATGTCGTCGCTGATTGAATCGCAGGTGAAAAATTCCTTCCACTGATCGGCTAAAACGCCTCCAAGTGCTCCGATTCCTGCTTTAATAAGTCCCATAAATTATTTCTCCTTTTTCGGTTATTTGCAAATATGTATTAATCGCACCAAAGTGCAAATAAACAAAATCATTCCTTATCTGCCGGCTTATATGCACCGCTTGAATAAGGATTCTTGTTTTCTCTTTGTTTTTCAGGTATGTTTCCCACTCTGTTGAGCGCAAAAAGAAGTGATGTTCTTCCAAGCACAACAATTATCCATAACGCAACAAAACCCGCTGTCCACCAAAGTGAAATTCCGAATATAAAGTGAAGAACAAAGCATATTACTGCAGGTATTGCCCATTCAAGATTAAAAAGAAGATTTATGAAAAAAGAGAGCAGAAAACCGCTGTCTTTTTTTACATATTTCACATTCTTCACCTCACAGGGGTACTTAAAATCTTTATCAAGATAATATTTTTCCTTATTATAATTTTAATAGCTATAACGGAAAATTAATACCTACAAGTGTAGGGATATGAAGGACAAAAATAACACATTCAATTTGTACATTTCCACAACAAAAAGACTCCGGAGAAATACAATAACCGCCGGAATATTCCGACGGTCATTGTGCTTATTTGCAGTTTATTTAAGAGTTTGAAGACCGACAGCGGCACGAAGAATAAGTCTTGCGTCTGCTGATGTTATATTGCTGTCTTTATCAGCGTCCGCTGCCTTTTCCTTGATTTCGGAAAGTGTTTCAAGTCCGACAGCAGCACGAAGAGCAAGTCTCGCATCTGCTGACGCTACAGTACCGTCCATATCAACGTCACCAAGAATGTAATCAGGTTCAAGTGGTTCGATAGGCTTCTTTTCTTTAACATCTTTACATACCTTACAGGTGTATTCCTGTTCACCGGCAACACCAACCTCGGCGGGCTTTGTTACAACCCATTCGTAGCTATGTCCGGAGGATTTATCCGTAACGTCTGTGATTGCGGTTGTTCCGGCGGCATCGCTGAAGAGTGTATTACATACTGTGCACTTGTAATGCTCTACATTACCGTTAACTGTACAGGTGGGCTTAACAGCTGCTACCTTCTGAAGCTTATGTGGAGCCTTTACGGTTGCGTCTGTGATTGGGTTTGTTCCGGCGGCATCACTGAAGAGCATTCCGCAGTTTTCACGGGTACACTTATAATGGGCAATATTACCGTCCGTTGTACAGGTTGCGGGATTAGCACCTACAGCTGTAAGAATATGTGAAAGCTTGGGAAGATAAATGTTCTTTGAGAATTCGTGTAAGCTAATGGGCGTCTTTGCATTTGTAACAAAATAGTTGTGACAACCTGTGCAAATCCAATAGTCATACTTTGCACCGCTTGAAGTACAGGTAGAAGCATGCTTTTCTATAAACATGTAATTATGTTCCTTTTTGGGTATTCCGGCATTGAGATAAAACTCGGTTGCTTCGTCACCTTTAAGGTCAGTGCCGTTTTCCTTCACTACATAAAGATAGCAGGTTTCACAGACTTTAAATGTTTCCTTCCAGCCTTCCTTTGTACAGGTTGCGTCTGCCTTTTTATACTCAATCATTTTGTGTTCTCCGGGAACATCTGTAGCAATTGTCTTGTAGCCGCAAGGAAGAGAGCAGTCAATATATTCGGACTTACCGACAGAGGTACAGTCTGCTGCAGGCTGAGCGTCTTTCTTCTTATGCTCCTCCAATGTTATATTATTACATACGGAACAGATTCTTATATGGAAATCCTTTGTATACATAAGAATCTCAGTCTGAGGATGTTTGCAGGCGAACGTACCGCCATATTCAACTGTATATTCTGTTTTTTTGTCGAAGAGGTCTGATTTTGTTACTACCGACTCAAGATCAAGCGCTTTGCCGTTTTCACCTGAAATATAGAAAGTGTCCTTAATAAATGTACCGAGCTTTGCTGTTGCATTGTAATCAAACATAAAAGGACCATTATAATTTCCTGAAACATACTTCGTGGTACCTAAATCAAACTTCTTGAAGGAGGTATCTGCAAATCTGCCTTCAAAATCAAGGTTATAAGCCGTGCATTCAAAATCGACATTATCAATTTTTACTACAGAGTTTGCAAACGTTACTGTTGTTGCAGGAGCAAAAAGAATGTTCGAGCTGTTACTCTTATAGTTTATAAGAGCTGCCGTGTTTATAGTAAGATTATAGAATGACTTGGCTGTGATATTATATGTTACAGTAGTTGCGTCAACATATTTATCATCTGTTTTACCGTTCTGAATTTTTACATTTGCGATGAAAAGACTGTTTGCCTTATTGTCAAGATTGATAGCAGCATTGTTTTTCATTGAAGAGTTGAATAAAAGCGTGGGAAGCTTTGTAACAGCAGAGTTTGCGATAACAAGCTTTGTTCCGTGATCACCGAATTTTGCATAGGAAAGGTCAAAGAGATACTTGGTTGCATCAGAATCGACTGTAAGATTATGTCCGTTAAGATCAATTCTGAGCTCACCTTTTACTTTAGGTGTAATCGTGTATGACTTAGTGTCATTACTTTCATGGATATCCCTTTTGAGGACAAGAGTTACATTTGAAAGAGTGGCGTCTTCTGCCTTCGATTTGAGCTCATCAAAAGTAGAAACTTCAGTTATATTTTCAAAGAGCTTGGGAGGCTTTACGGCAGGAATAGTATTGTAAGTTTTAAATCCGCAGCTGCAATTTATACCGCCGGTATAGCCGATGCCGTATGATGTGGGGGCCATAGCAGTCATTGTACCGCTATGAGAGGTATACTCCGTATATGCATAGCAGTCATTACAACGTACAATATGACCTCTGGTTGTTACAAGAAAATCTGATTTATTCGAATGTGTACATGCTGTACCGTTTCCCATAAAGGGATTGTTATAATATGCAATATTTCTGTCTGTACGAAGATCTTCAAGTGTAGCATAAAGAATGGGCTCTGTTGAATGACCGTTATTATAAGTATAAACAGGATCCGATGACTTTGCATGCTTGAAGTCTTTGGGCGTAAGCTGAGTCTGTTTAGATATAATTGCTGCTGTAGTAGAATTGAGAATTACATGGTTGAAATCAATGTCAATAGAATCTATATCAAGTTCAGTAATACCTCTTAAGTCAACACAATTGTTTCCTGATGTTATAACAACATCGTTGAAAGAGAACCATGCCTGTGCAAAAATATCCTTTTCTCCATCCTTTTCGGTAAAAAATATACCGGTATAGTCGGTAGTGATATCAACACCGTACATATATAGACGATGGCAGGCAGCGATGGTCAATCCGACATTATCAGACTTAAGATTGATACCGCTCATAACAGTAACCTCAGCCTGTTCATTTCTGATCAGTAAAACAGAGCCATAATCACTCTTAATACTGAGTTCAGAATAATTATTTGTTCCGTCAAACTTTGTGTTGATGATATGGAACCAACCTGCCTGATCGATTGTAAACATACTTCTGAAAAGATATGCACTTGAACCCATAAAAATATCATATCCGTTAAGGTCAAGCACTATCTTTTTACTTGCCAGATTGGGGGTTATACTGATATTCGCAGTACTGTTTTCTACTTTAATATCACCCGTAAGAACGATTACTCGCTGTTTTTCATCTGCCATAAGGGCTGTTTTAAGTTCGTCATAGGTATCTACGTTATAGGTCTTGACATCATCAATTACCGAGTAGATTGCACCGGCTGCCGATGTATCAATTGTGCTGACGGGAATAAATACACCGAAAACCAAAGTAAGTGCAAGAAGCAGACTTAATATTTTCTTTTTCATGATTGTTTGTCTCCTTTGTTTTTTTAGTATAAAAACATATCTATACATAATGAATTTTATATCAACAGCATTTTTATAGCCACCTACATTTGTAGGGGGTATCCATAGAAAAAGCCATTAATATTTTGTTTACATTTACACAACAAAAAAAGGCACCCTGACAGAATCAGAGTGCCTTCCGCTATATAAATAAGATTTACTTTATTTCTGCAAGATAAAGACTGCCGTCTTCGCCGTTCATATTAACGGAGAAGCTTTTTATTGTACCGTCGGTATCAACATAAGAAATACCGTAAGCAGGAATTGAACCATCTACCGTAAGGTGAACGGCAAGATTGAAATCAGGGCCTATTTCATCCACGGTATGAAGCACTTCCTTATCAAAGGTTATTGCACCGCTTTCGTCTGCATCAACAAAGGTAAGCCCCAGTACCTTTACATCAGTGATTTTTACATCGGTTCTGAAAACTGCGTAAAATGCATATTCATCCGTTGAGGCATTGAAAACTGTACCGTATTCACCTGCGATATCCTCAACCTGCTCGACCGTTACCGAGGCATTCTTTGTTTCAGCAGTTACTTCTTCCGAAGTTTTTGTTGTTTCGTCAGTTGCAGCAGTCTCTTCTTCCGGAGTTTTTGTTGTTTCGTCAGCTGCAGCAGTCTCTTCTTCGGCAGCTGTTGTTTCCTCGGTTACAGCAGTCTCTTCTTCGGCAGCTGTTGTTTCCTCGGTTACAGTATTTTCAGTAGTAGCTTCAACTGTTGTGTTTTCCGCAACAGTTGATTCTGCACCGGCAGTTGTAGAGTTTTCCGTGTTATCACCGCAAGCAACGAATGAAAATACCAAACTCAAGCACAAAATTAAAAATGTAATTTTTTTCATGATAATTATTCTCCTTTATTTAAGTTCTTCAAGACCGACAGCGGCACGGAGAATGAGACGGGCATCGGCAGCCGTAATTTCACTGTCTTTATCTGCATCGGCAGCCTTTTTCCGAATATCGGAAAGAGTTTCAAGACCGACAGCAGCACGAAGAGCAAGTCTTGCGTCTTCTGCATTTATATCACCGCTCAAATCAACATCACCGAGGATATATTCAGGCGGTACATATTCCACATTTCTTGTTGAAATAACTGCCTTACAGACAGAGCATTTCAGACTCTCAACACCGAGAGAATCCGGAGCCGGATTCTTTGTCAGTTCCCATTCACCGGGAGTGTGAGCGGCAGCAATGAACAGTGTATCAGGGTCAACCACAGTTCCTTTGTCATCAGCGAAATAAAGACCGCAAAGCTTTTCACATCTGTAATGCGCCTTGAATCCTCTTTCAGTACAGGAAGGTGCTTTTTCTTTTACAAGATAAAGTTTGTGTTCTTTTATCGGGTCTGTAACATCTGTAACAGGCACATTGCCCTCTGCATCAAGGAATTTAGCTCCGCAACCGAACTGGCCCGCACATTCATAGTATGCTATTGTGCCCGAAGCCGTGCAGGAGGCAGGCTTTGCCTCGCGCAATGCGAGATGATGACCTCTTGCTTCCATAAACTCAAAGGGATCAAATTCCGTTACACCGTCTGGCATATATGTCTTCCCGCAAGCGGTACATTTCTTGTGGGGGAACCAACCGTCTTCAGTACAACTGTTTTCCTGTCCTGCAACGAGCTTGAGAGTATACTTACATTTTGTCATGGGAATTTTAAGAAGTGCGGGATCATTGACTTTCTGCGTGCCGGCTTCATCAAAGAATAATTCTGCGCACCCGTCTCTTGTGCACTTATAATGCTCTTTCACACCGTCAGTATCACATTTTGCAGGAATCTCATCCTGCTTTTTAAGTTCATGTCCGCCGAGGGCAGAGGGATATTCATAATAGAAATCTTCGCACCAAGGATTTGAGCAGGAAATTTTTATGGTTCCTCCTGAAACGCAGCCGGGAGGTGTTATGACCTCTTTATCTTGATATTTATGTCCGGTAACAGGAAAACTTTTTTCATATTTTTTAGCATCACAGTAGTCGCAAGTATATTCCTTAACATTGAGTTCCTCACAGGATTGATAAATGTACACACCTTCATCAAAGAAATGACCGTCTGTTTCCGTTACCTCAAATTCTACGTAAGAGCATCTTTTGCAGATTCTGCGTGTTACGGTATCATCCACACAGGTAGCATCAAAAATATATTCAAAGCCGTCTGAAAAATCGTGTCCCAGTGCAGGGATATCAAGCTCGTTTTCAGAAATCTTCTGGTCATCGCTAAGGGATTTATCCTTATACATATCACCGCAGGCATCATTTTTTGCACAGGTATAGTATGTGCCTGAATACCCCTTTGTCGTGCAGGTAGGCTCAAGCCCGTGATGAATGTTAACTCTTGTAAGACCTCCTATAGAATAATGACCGACAGGAAATTCATTGTTATCGACAGTCCTCATTGAAAAACTGCAATTCTCATTACTGCAGCGCCATACTTTTGCTTCATAGTCGTCACAGTCCGGTTCATACATCTCTGTAAGAATAACACAGTTATGCTCCCCTATAGGCACAAAGAAATCTGAAAGCTCTCTTTCAGTACCGCCATAAGGACTATCAAACAGCGCACAGCAGTTACGGCATTCATAATACTCAAGATATCCTGCTGTTGCGCAGTCGGTTTTTGTTGCAGCAACACGCTTCAGATCGTGGCCTGTAAATTCAACCGCTCCGAGTAAACCGCAGTCACAGTTATATTCGCGATAAACATTCTGCTCGCAACTGCCGGTATCATCCGGAACAATTCTTTCATGCTCGATTCTTTCAACAACCTTACCGCAGATATCACATTTCAGATAATGATATCTTCCGTCTATAAGGATTTCTCTTGTGCTGTGGTCTTCGCATCTGCTGTTTATACCCTGAGAAATGATAATTTCATTATCTGCTGTTAAATTTTTAATTAATGCTGATCCTTTTACAATGTTATCAAACTTAAAATTGGTGTAAAGGTTGTTTCCGCCACCAAGAATATCTAACACCTTGATATCGCCTGTTGCAGAAAAACGGGAGACATCATTATCAATAGCTTTTGCAAAATAAGTATCCTCTGCATCAAAGCTTAATGCACCTGTCGGAAGTGTTTCGAAATCAATACTGCTGTCAATTGAACGAAGCACAGAAGAGTTCAGTTCTACAGAAGAGTTTTTGAAGGCATCGTTTCCGCCCGAACAGTCAAACCGAATACAATTTCCTTTGGGCGTATTATTTACAATTTCTGCTCCGTAAATCTCAAGTTCGTTGAATTTATTGAGCCTAATTGTATCAGCAGTGTATTTTTTTGCCGCTACATAATCGTTAATACTCAGAAGATTGCTCACGATTCTGACATCAGGATAAATATAAAGTCCGACTGCAGGATGATCAAGTGCAAACACAGATGCTGTACTGATAACACTATTGAAAACTATCTGTGATGTACTGTCTGCTTCGGAGTTTACAATATGAAGTCTTATTGCACCTTTTTCAGGATCAAAAGCATTTAATCTGAAAAGCGAAAGAGTATGGGCGCTTTCAGCATAAATGCTTCTGCCGTTAAGGTCAATGGTCATATCACCTGTTGTAAGAGGAATAAGCTCCAAGCGGTTGTGATCATCCATATTGAAGTGGAGATCGTTAATAAGACATAAGGTTACTCCTGAGTAACTTTTATACATCGCCTTAATGAATTCTTCCTCTGTGGAAATATACATAATATCCTTAGTATCGGCAATATGGTTTTCTGCAGGAATGGGCGCAGAGGTATCATAGTGCGGTGCATCAGCAGGTGTAAGACAATGCTCACCTGCACTTCTGCCCTCTGTATTATTTCCGGGCGCAATATAATCTGTATCGATTGTTACATGCTTGAACGCCTTGATCTCCGTGCATTTTTTACACTGACGAAAATGTGCATAATGGGATAAAAGAAGCTCTTTATAGTTACCGCTCTTGATATGATTTTCACCTGCATATTCGCAGGAATCTGCAGAGGTGAAGCTGCCGTCTTTATTACGGTCAATAACTGATTTTATGCCATAATTAATATCATATAAAGCCGATGTACCCGCAACAATACTATCGTCTGAAGTTTTAAGAACAAGAGAGTCTTCGGGTAGGATATCGGCAAGCTTCACATCACAAACACCGTTTGTATCAAAGATATAACCTGTGCCACCGGCATAGTTTCCGAAATCCTTCATAGAAATTTTGAACGAAGCAAAAGAGTCCTTCATAAAAAAGTCATCAAATTCAGGATTCATGGTAAATGTAACGCAGAATCCATGCGCACGAATCTTTGCATCAGGAAGATATACCGTGGACGATTTAAATGCACTTTCAGACTCAGGCTCAAAGCTTATTGCATTACTGTAAGGTGCATGTGCCTCAGCATTAAGTCCGTACGCAGTAAAGCATTTGAATTGTTTGAGCTTAATTATTGCGTTTCCTTTATTATCAGTGATCCCCGTACCGCCGGTCATTCCGAGTGACGCACCGTATATATGAAGCTCAGCATCTTTGTTTTCAAGAGAGATCATACTCGCATTTTCAACATTTCCTATACTGATATCGAAAAACCCGCTTCCTCCTGAGCTATCAATAATATAAAGCTGAGTGCTGTTAGTAAGTCTTATAAATGCATCCGACAAATTATTCATTCCCTTAAAGTACAAACCGTTAAGGTCAAGAGTCAACATACCTTTTGCACCGACTTCAACCTCCATATCTTGCGAGTCGACCATGATATCATCATCAAGGACGATTGTAGTGCCGGCTTCAGCATATTTGAGTGCATACTTTAGCTTGCCAAAACTATCAGCAAGGATGATTGAATTCCCTGTTGAAGGTGTTGCCGAAGCCGCATTAGCAGAAAAAGCCGTCGTAAGGTATTGAGAAACAGGGGAGACTGTTCCCATAACCATAACAACGGCAAGTAAAATACTTAATAATTTTTGTTTCATAAAGATGTCCCCTTTTTACTTTATGAAACAATTATAACGAATAATTAATTGTTTGATATCCTACAAATGTAGGGGATTTTTCAGGTGTTGATAACAAGACCGCTTTCTCTCGCCTTTACAGCAAGCTCCGTGCGGCTTCGGAATCCTGTTTTTTCCAGCATACTCTGAATATAGTCACGGACAGTATACTGTGACATATTGAGTCTGTCTCCGATTTCTTTATTTGTATCTCCGGTGATCAGCTCTCTTAAAACGTCAAGCTCTCTTTCCGTAAACTCAATACTGAGTGCATATCCCATCTGCAGTGTCGGTGTCATATCGGGATAAATATTCTCCCCATTTACCGTATTGTCCATTACACCTATAAGTTCACTTGCGACGGGAGTTTTATACCAGAAGCTGTCAACTCCGATACTCTTTGCCCTCTCAAGAAAGCTTATTTCAGGCTGACTTGTGATAATAATAATTTTAATTTCGGGATACGCGGCCTTGATTTTTTCGGCGGCATCAAGACCGCTTGCATTCATTGATGTGCAAACATCCATAAGTATGAGATCACACATATGTTTACTGCAGAAAAGCTCTGCCATTGATGCACTTTCAACGGTAGCAATTACCTTATAAACCTCACTGTCCTGTAAAAAGACCTCAAGAAGCTTACTTGCCATTCTGTCATCTTCAACTATCAGTACATTTATCATAAGCTGTTCTCCTTATTTCGGAACTGTCATTGTAAGAGTAAAGTCTTTTTCGGCATTAACTGTCATTCTTCCGCCGAGATATTCTGTCTTTTTTCTGAGTGCAGAAAGTCCTCCGCCTTCGCAGAAAGACTCATCTGCTTTTTTTCCGTCATTGGAAAAGGAAGCGGTGAAGCTGAAAAGATCTGAAGTAAAGGAAATTCTGAAAAGCTTTGTATCGGCGTGCTTTACTGCATTTGTTAAGGCTTCGGCAGTTGCCTCTGTAAAAAGCTTCTTTACCTGTTCCTTTTTAGGAATTTCGCCTGATATAAGTACACTTATTCCTACTGACTCTGCCGCTTCAATAAGCCCTTTTATGGCATCATACTCTGTATCCTCGGTATTTTTAACACCAAGCACCGTAATATTACGTTTCCAGATATTTATGATCTCATCGGAATTTCCGTCATTATTCTGAAGATAAAGTCTTGTTGCAAGAAGGGCATTACCCAGCTCTGCGTGAATACGGTATTTTGTTTCAAGACGTTCACGGGATTTTGTAAGTTCATCAACATTTTCACCGTATTTAAGAAGCCTGTCATTCATTTCCTTAAGCGCTCTGTTTGAAAGCCTCATCTCTTCCGATACTCTGTATAAATCAGTTGTATCAGCTGCAGTTATCTCGTACATTTTACCTATTTTTTTAAGAGAAAAACGCCACACGGAGCAATCGGGAAGACGGAGCATAATGTCACCGTCGTCGGATAAAACCTCTGTTCCCGGCTGACATTCTTTGCTTCTGAGAGAATTTATAAAATCAAGGGCATTAGTCATTTCTTTCCCGGTTATAATTCTGCTGAGCTCATCCATTTTGTGATTAATAAGCTTTATCATTCCGTTTTCATAAAAAAAGCATATTCCTGTTTTAAGCTTATCAACACTTTCCTTAACAGAAAAAGCAGATATTCCGTTACGGATTCCCATAAAGAAAAATATAAGAAGTGCAGAAATTATAATTGCATCAATAGCTGCAAACAAAATGACTGCAATTGCAGGAAGACCGAGAAGCTTTTCAACAAAGCTGTACGCGTTTGCTGAAACGCCGTTCTTTTCCGCCAAAATGTAAGCGGAATACGGCAAGATAAACAGAAGTGCTGAAATTGCTGAGATAGGTGAAATAATCTTCGGTAACAGGTTTTTATGCATAAAGCTCCACATAGTAAGACAAGATGAAATACACACCTCAACAAAAAGTATTGTAAGAAATAATGCTCTTACATAAGTGCCGAGTCCGATAAAAGGTATCATATCACATTACCTCCTTCGGGATGAGCACATCTATAATTATATCATCATCGGAGTTTTCAATAATTATATCAGCACCGCTTAATATTTCGCTGTCAGTGAGGATTTTAGCCTCCGGGCTTTCAGTACCGAACATCATTCTCATTGAAACGGAGCCCTCTTTTTCTGCCATTTTCACAAAAACAGCTGTAGCAGTATCAAGAAGCTCTTCGATGAAAAATTCAAATATATCATATACTTTTATGGCTGCTGCTGACGATATATCTTCATCAAGACTGAAAACTAATGAAGGTACAATATCAAGCAATCGCAAATTAGCAAGGGACTCATTTATGCAGAATTCTATTTCACGGGATCTTATTTTTTTTCTGTCCTCCGAAATTATAAACAGGTTTCCCCGTCTTTTTATATATGCACCTATTACGGCAAGCTTTGCAAGTTGCATTCTTTTGTTTTTTTCATCCGAAGAAGCCAATGCTAACAATTCTTCTGCCTTCAGAAGCTGCGGCGAAATTTCATAAATCAGCTTATTGAACAGACGGTTTTTTTCTTCTGTTTTGGCCTTTTTTTCCTTGAGCTCGTACTCTGCCTGCAAAAGAAAGTTATTTTCACTGAGCTGCTTTTGTGTTTCCTGCAAGGTTTCTATCAGCTCCGTTATATTTTTTATGTCATCCTGCCAGTAAACATATCCGCCCGATATTTTCTCTGCATTCAGAATATAATCTCCGAGATTCTGCGGTGACGAAACGGCACTTTTCAGAATCTCTCTTGAAAAAACCTCTGATTCTGAGGAACGGACACAGACATTGAAATTACTGTCAGCAATCTGTGCCGTTACACTTGAAATTTCAAAAAGCTTTCTGTAGTTGGTGTTTGTTCTTATAAGACCGCTCTGAATTGCACTTTCAAGAAGAAGTGTAATAAGTGCGCAGTCAACCGCCGTAAGGTCCGCATCAATACCTGTAAAAGCATAAAGACACCAGAAAACCACAGCAATTGCCATAATAGCAATATGCACCCTCTGAAACATACGATTACCGGGTCCCTTACCCTTGAGAAGAAGCTTTACAACAAAATAAAAACCGAGAACGGTAAACCAGCCCGAAGGAATGAAAAAGAGCGGACCGTAAGTATAATCTGAATTAAAATACAATATCCCATTGGGAAAATCAAAAACAAGACGATGAAAATCATTGGTAAAAACAAGCAGGATCACCAACGCCGCAGGTATATAAAACAATCTGAAAAGAGACGGCAGCTTATAATCATCGGATTTTCCGATGTTCATAGTTATAAAAACACCGATAAGCGGAATCAAAATCATCGGTATATAAAAGGCATACCAGAAGTAACGGGTAAGCGTATCGGTCGTATAAAGGAACTCTATCTTACAGGTTCTTATGACCATCCACCCTATCATAAGAAGACCGACAGCTATAAGCATACTCTTTATCTGCTTACTGACAACTCTCATATAAATTGAAACAGTCCACACTGCCACAAGTGAAATGTGCATAGCATTTCTTATCATAACAAGAAGCGTAGCTATAAAAAAGTCGTCGATATTGAATGCAACCACTCTGCATACAAAAGCAAACAGCATAATTACGGCAATTATGCTGATATTCCTGATATTTTTCTTCGACCTCATTTCCATAGCTCCACCTCCTTCAGCTTTATATTACCATAGCAAACAAAATAATTCTATCCACATTTATTAAACAGTAGAGAAATTATATCCTCCACTTGACTGCTTTAAGCAGTATTTTACCATTTATGTATAACTGAAGGGGATTTCAGGATCTCATCCAGCTTTTTTATAAAGGGGATCAGGTCGTTTGCTCCGCCGATCTTATGATCGAATACCATTGTAAGCGGCAAAACCTTTTTTGTTCCTTGCTGTAATAAGCCGTTACTGTCCTTGTAATAATACTCGGTATCCTTGACTCTGCCTGAGGCAAAAAGGAAGACCTGAGGGTATAAGGGAGGAATATATGTGATATTTACATCAAGCTCATCATAAAGCGTTCCCCAGTTTGTGAAGCAGACTGTTCCTTCGGTGAAATCATCCGCATAAAGTCCGTCATAGGGCTTTTTTGAAGTGTTGACGGTGCGGTATTTTTTCTTGAAGAGCTTTGAGAATTTTGCGATCTTGCCCTTGCCGAAATAGGCAGATATGAACTGAGATACGGTTGAAATAATCTTGCCCTTTGATGCAAGCCCCAGCATCCTCTGCCCGCCAACCTTAAACATAACTCTCTTAAGATTTGTGTTCAGAAGCTTTCTTTTTATCTCTTCCATTTCAAAGGCAGTCTCCTGAAGATTCTTTTCCTCAAGATGCTTTGCCTTTATCTGAAAGGTCTCGCCTGAGTCAAGACATACCGCCACAGAAACATCTATATGCTTTTTAATTATCAACCGTCCGCTTGTTGCACGGTGGTTATATTCAAAATGTGCGTTCAGCCTCGGTGCTGCCTTCAGGCATTCGGTAAGAATTTTCAAAAGCATGGTATTAAAAGTGAGCTTGTAGCCGCAATTCTGCTTCAGCTTATTGAATTCCTCCAAGAGCTTTGTTACATCTGCCTCATAGGTACAGGATGTGCCGGGAATATCTCTTTGAGAATTGACGAGAACATTTGATGTAAGGCGGTCCCGTATAGTCATGTATTCAATCCTGTCACCCTCTTCAGGGGCAAGAGCCGCTTTTTTGATATAATCCTTAAAACTCATAGTATCTCCTGCTTTTTACATTATATATTTCTTAGGAAAGAACAAGCCTTATCCGAAGAAAACAGCGCCGAAGAAAACGACGAATATTTTTTTGTGTTATTGAAAAAAGGGTAACATATATTCTTTTTCTTGTCAATAATGCTAAGTCTTAAGATAGGTGAAAAAATATGTCTTGTGAATTTTTCTGCAGTATGGTATAATTATAAAAATTGTGACACGGAGGGGATCAGATGGTTGCTGCAGCCGTTCTCGCAGGCGGAAAAGGAACACGTATGGGCGGTGCTTTGCCGAAGCAGTTTCTGGAGATCGGTGAAATGCCCGTTATTATAAGAAGCATAAAAGCTTTTGTGAATTCTCCCGAGGTGGATATTGTAATTGTCAGTGTCTCAGCGGAATATAAGACTTATACTGCAGAGCTTATAGAAAAGCATATAGTCACCGATAAGGGGATCATAGTCATTGAAGGCGGGGCATCCAGAGGAGATACTCTTTACGGTGTGCTGAAGTTTATGAAGGCAAGGAATATCCTGAAGGACAGTATCGTACTGACTCACGATGCAGTAAGACCGTTTATTAATGAAAGAATAATAAGAGAAAATATCAATGCGGCAAGAAAATACGGTGCCTGCAATACCTGTATTTCTGCGGTAGATACGATATTTATAAGCTCAGACGGAAAATTTATAAGCTCCGTGCCTGACAGAAGCACTGTTTTTCACGCTCAGACGCCTCAGAGCTTTGATGCTGAAAAGCTTCTGATCCTCATTGAAAACACTCCTGAAGAGATTTTCCAAACTCTTACCGACGGTTGCTCCGTTTTTTCCTACCACGAAGAAAAGGTCGCAATCGTTGAAGGAGAGACCTACAATATAAAGATAACTTATCCCGAGGATATAAAGCGGGCTGAGAATATAATTAAAGAAAACTTTTGATGAAGGACGAATTGAAGTATGGCAACTCTTACCGTAATAGTAACGGCATTTCATGATGCTGAAAAGCTTAAATATACATTTGAAGGTCTTGTGGAGCAGACAAATGAGAATTTTGATGTAATTATCGTTGATACGGGCTGTGATATGGAAGCAAAGGCTGTAATCAGGGATTATTGCACTGAATTTGTGGGCTTTGAGACCTTTGAGATACCACACTGCCTTATTCCCGATGCGCGCAATGAGGGCGTGAAACGGGCAAAAGGCGAGCTTGTTTATTTTGTTGACGGCGGTGACTATCTTGCCCCCGATACCGTAGACTCTATTCTTAAAGCGGCAGATGAGACTAAGGCTGATATCTTTTCTCCGAGATATTATGTGTCGGGCGAAAATGAGCCTTATTATGACAGCTGGATGGATATGCTTGCAACCGTTCCCGATATTGACCGCTTTGACAGAGCGCTTCTCAACACCCTTGATAATGACGGAAGAGTGTTCAGAAAGAAATTCTTTGATCTTTATTCTGTTTATTTTCCCTCAACTCCCGTTTTTTATAACGCGGCATTTATAATCAAATGTATCTTTGGCTGTGATGCCTCCGTTACCGGTGTTGCAGGAGCTATCTATGCAAAAAGAAGCGGAATATACAGTGACGGCTTCCCCGAAAGAGGAGAGCCCTCAGAAAAGAATCTTGATGTGCTCATTTCCGTTTATGAGGAAGCATATACCAATATCAAAAGCATTATTGAAGAGGAAACAGGCTCTGTTGACGGCGATGAATACACGATACAGGAGATACTTACCGTTTATTTTGAAGAGCTTACAAACAGATTTTACAGGTATTTCTGGTATCTTACCGATGAGACACTTGAGAAACTGAGAAATAAATATGAGGCTATTTCCGCTCTTCTTACAGAGGAGAGAAGAAATAAGATATATAATAGCTTTTCAGATCTCAGATTCCCGCAGATGTATATTACAAGAGCTGATGCGGCAAATATGCCTTTATTCAGTATCCTTGCAGATCTGTCTGATAATGATCAGCTTGATGAATTTATCGATTCTCTCTTTACTCAGAAATTCCCGTTCTTTGAGCTGTTTGTAAAGAGTAGTGCGGCAGAAGATCCCTCCTTTCCCGAGAAATGGAGAAATGTAGAAAATATCATAGTTCTGCCGGATGAGGGCTTTTATCAGAAGGCAAGAGCTCAGGCGAGCGGGATTACCATTAATGTTAAGGATCCTACACCTCTTGATCCGAGAATACTCTCCGAGCTTTCCGTGACAAAAGCACCGAAATCATTTATTCAATACATATTCTCAAGCAAACGCAAGCAGTACTCTGCAAAATCATATCTCAAGAGAAAAGGCCTTGCAATGCAATAATGAGTAAAATAAAAAGGAAAGACATTTATGCAGTGTCTTTCCTTTTGATTATTATATGCAGTTTTTTCTGATAATATAAACGAAAACTGCCCTGTTATCCGTAAGAGGGCAACAGGGCAAGAGCTGAATTTAATTTCAGAAATATCTGATAAGCGAAATGACCTTTCCGAGCACTATGACCTCATCAGATATTATCGGTGCATAGTCGTCATTTTCAGGCTGAAGGCGGAAATGTCCGTCCTCCTTATAAAATCTTTTTACCGTTGCCTCATCCTCAAGCAGAGCGACAACGATATCACCGTTTGCCGCCACAGGAGTTTTTTCGGCAATTATTATATCTCCGCTGAGAATGCCGCATTTTATCATACTGTCGCCTTTGACCTTAAGTGCAAAAAGAGGCTTGTCATTATTTTCGTTTCCCGAAAACGGCACATAGCCTTCGATTGCTTCAACAGCGAGTATGGGCATACCTGCAGTTACTGTTCCGATAAGAGGAACCTGTGTGACATTATTTTCCTGACCTCTTACACGGATAGATCTTTTAAGCATAGGATCTCTTTCTATATATCCTGCAGCCTCAAGAGCGTCAAGATTGCTCTGTACGGAAGAGGTGGACTTAAGACCTACAGCTGCACATATTTCTCTTACTGTCGGGGGCACTCCGTTCTGAGAACGTTCTGCGAGGAATTCATAAATTTTTCGCTGAGTACTGTTCAATTCTTTCATATTTACCTCCGAAAATATTATTTCACCAACAGTATAGCACAAATGTTCAGAAAAAGCAAACATTTGTTTGTATTTTTTTAGATTTTTTTTCGGAATATTTTTGCAGAGTAAGGACAAAATTCTTATAGGAGGTAATTTGTATGATAAATGATGAAAATAAAAGAAGTATTAAACAGATGTTAAAAAGCAACGGCTTATATTTTGCATTGGGACTTTGCCTGCTTGCTGCCGCAGTTGTGGGATTTTCTGCGGCCGACAGTATGAAGCTTCCTTCAGGGACAGATATTACCACAAGTCCCGTTGCGGATAACAGCGAGGAAAATGAGATCAAAATTCCCGAAATAGAGGAGCCGACGGAGTATTTTGCGGAGATAGCAATAGATGAATTTACTACACTCGCTCAGGAGGAGCCTTCCACGCAAGCTGTTTTTGATAACAGTGCAGAGCCGCTTAATGAGGAAACAACGGTAAATGAGGTCATTTTTTCTGTACCCCTGTCTCTTTCAATGGGAAAGGATTTCAGCAGAGGTATACCTGTATTTTCTCAAACTATGAATGATTACCGTACGCATAACGGAGTTGACTTTAAGGGCGTTAAGGGTGAAAGCGTAAAAACTGTTGCAGAGGGCACGGTGATCTCAGTTGAAAAGGACGCTGTATGGGGCAATACCGTAGCCGTAGATCACGGGAACGGGATAGTGTCATATATTTCGGGACTTGCCGATGAAGCACTTGTTACGGCGGGAGCTACGCTTTATTCCGATACTGTGATAGGTGTAGTAGGAACTGTTCCTATAGAAAGCGGAGAGGACAGCCATATTCATCTCGAGATAAGAGCAAACGGTGAATTGGTAGATCCCCTTGAGATCTTAGGCCTTTCGGGGGAATAGTTTAAGTTTCAGCAATAAATTGAAAATGAAACTCTTTTCGGCACAGTCTGATAATGCAGTGTTTTAAGTAATGTGCCGGGCAGTGCCGAATCTGAGTTCGCTCTGACGGGCAAGAAAGTTCTGTACGGCAGTGAAGTTACTTCATAGTGAAGTTTGCTTTGCAAGTGTTTCTATTCAAACTAAACTTCACTTTTGCCGAAAAGGCAAATATTTCACTGTGATCTGTTGCAACTTCACTTCAAACCGTAGGTTTGATCCATCACAAAAAAGATACCACCCGAAAAAGAATGTTTTGTTCTTTTTCGGGATCTCTGAGCGGATCACAGTATATCGTTCCGTCTGTATTATATTTTGAAACATCATTTACAAGCTGGAAGGCTATGAGTGCTGATGCCGCTAAAATATGTGATGAAAAAACTCAGACCATGCTTAAGACGGAATATTATGCATATTATGCAGGAATCTGAACAAAGACATATCGTCTGAAAATCGAATAGAAAAAAGAACCGGAGACAGTGTCAATGCCACTTATTAAGGACATTGAAGATATCTTCGGTTCTTATTTTTTTTGTGTTATTCAGTTTTTTCTTTTGACCAGCTTATTCTGAATTTGCTCGCTGAACTGAGATACTATTATTGCGGCGAACATTATTATGCAGCCTGCGATCTCTCTTTCGGTCAGTGCCTCTTTAAGGAATATCACGCCGCAGAGGACACCGAAAACGGATTCAAGGCACATAATGAGGGAGGCGACTGTTGATTCTGTATATTTTTGTCCCACTACCTGGAAGGTGTATGCAAGACCGCAGCTCATTATTCCCGAATAAAGAAGGGGGAGTATACTGCTGTTGATTCCCGATATTGTAGGCTCTTCAAAAATAAACATAAGGATAACAGTAATAGTGCCTGATACAAGAAACTGGGTAAATGAGAGCTTTATTGTATCGTTATCCTCAGCAAACTTTTCAATAACAAGAATATGAACGGCATAAAAAACAGCACAGATAAAGGAGAGGATATCACTTTTTGTTATTGCGGAAAAGCCTTCTTCTCCCACGCAGAGAAAATAAAGTCCCAGCGTGCCGACAGCCACTGAAAGCCAGGTTATGATCGGCACCTTCTTTTTTATAAGAAGTCCGAGAAGCGGTACGAAAAACATATAAAAGGCTGTAATAAAGGCAATTTTTCCTGCACTGTGGTCGGGATAGCTAAAGGCATATTGCTGAAAATTGCTTGCAATACAAAGGGCAATACCCATAGCAGTGCCGCCGATGAGGATTTTTCTTGTGTTGCTTTTTACCTTGTCTCTTGACGGCTTTCCGTATTTTTTTAATGTGATAAGATCCTTTATCAGTACCACGGGAAGAAGCGTTGCCGCCCCTAAAAGAGTTCTTACTCCGTTGAAGGTAAAGGATTCAACATTTGCCATTCCTACGGATTGTGCAACAAAGGATGATCCCCATATAAACGCTGTTAAAAACAGCAGTAAAACGCCCTTAAGCTGTGTCTTTTGCATGAAAACTAACCTCATTTTTCATCATCTGAAAAGTAAGGTTATCATAAGAAAAGAGTATTGTCAAGACAGCATTTTTCTCAGCTTGCCGAGTATAGCTTTTTCCTTTCTTGATACCTGCACCTGAGAAAGCCCCAGGTGCTGAGCAGTTACACTTTGTGTAAGCCCCTTAAAGTATCTCAGCTGTATTATTTTCTGCTCATTTTCTTCAAGAGAATTCAGAGCCTTCCTGAGATCAAGCCTTTCGGAAAGCTTTTCATCGGGAGCATCTATCGGAATGTCTGTCTGAGAATCATCATCTTCCTGAGTAAGAGAGATAACAGGCAGACAGGCACTTATAAGAGAGGCAGCTTCTGAAATATCCATTCCTGCCTTTTCTGCGATTTCCGTAATGGTAGGCTCTTTACCTGAAATAGCGGCAAGCTCATCCTTGACATTAAGAAGCTGACGCGCCTTTTCCTTTGCCGCACGGCCTATTTTTACCGCACCGCCGTCACGGAAGATCCTTCGTATTTCCCCTAATATGGCAGGTACGGCATAGGTAGAGAATTTGAAGCCCTTGTCAGGATCAAAGCCTGCCGCAGCTTTTATAAGACCTACGCAGCCTGCCTGAAAAAGATCCTCGTATTCCACACCTCTGCCCTTGAATCTGTTGGCACAGGAATGAACAAGACCGATATTTTCGGTCACAAGAGTGTTGTTAAGAGATATTTCCGGCATTATTCACACTTTCCCGTAATTTTTTTTGTAAGTGTGACAACGGTTCCCTTGCCCGGTGTTGAACGGACGCTGAGCTTATCTGTAAAGCTTTCCATTACGGAAAATCCCAGTCCCGAACGCTCGTCGCCTGCAGTTGTGTATAAGGGCTCCATTGCCTTTTTTACATCCTCGATGCCGCAGCCCTTGTCTCTGATTTTTATTTTTACGGTGTTATCGGAGAAAAGCACGGCATCTATGTATATACGGCCTTGCTTTTCCCTATAGCCGTGAACTATTGAATTTGTTACAGCCTCGCTTACAGCGGTTTTTATGTCGTTTATTTCTTCTATGGTGGGATCTGCAAGAGCAGAGAATGCGGCAACGACTGTTCTCAGAAATCCCTCGTTTACAGACCTTGCCATAATATTTATCTTAAAATCATTGAGCTTAGCTTTCATTTTTTTCACCTGAATTCAATTTTATTCTGAAGTCCTGACATCATCAGGATCTTTTTGTCTCTTGCGCTTACGCCTGTAACTGCCGTATTGCAGCCTATTTCCTTTGCAAGCTTATATCTTCCTATTACAAGTCCCACGCCTGAAGAATCCATAAAGGTCACATCGGTAAAGTCAAGAACAAGAAGTGTGGGAGAGCATTTAATTATTTCACTGTCTGTTCTCTGACGGATATTTCCTGCATTATGATGATCAATTTCTCCGCTGAGAAAAACCGTCAGAACCTTGTCCGAAAAATCGAATCGCATATTATCACTCCAAAAAAAGAACTCCGCTTGTATAATAGCGGAGTTCCTTTGAAAAACTTGTCTTATTATGGAAAAACTGAAAAATTATTTTATGCCGGGAGCTTTAAGAATACCTGTAGTTCTGAGGACATACTCATAGCTCCAGTTGATTCCGTTACTTCTCCAAGCTCCGGGACCGTGCCAGGATTCCTTGACATTTACAAGATGTAAGGGCCCGAAGGTGTTATATCTGTGAAGATATGCTGTGATGCCGATATCGTGCTTTCCTGCACCGACGCCCTTAACTTCAAGTGTGTAGGGCGGATAGATAATATCGCCTGCTTCCTTGCCGTCTACGCTTACTGAAATAAGAGCACCCATATAATCACTCACTGTTACCGTAAGCGTGTCTTCGGTTGCTTCTGCCTGCATCATATATGTGATATTGCCGCCGTAGAAGGGGAAGCCCTGATGAAGCAATGAGCCGAAGGATATCTTTTCGGGAAGAGCAGTGACTGAGGCTGTTGCCCCGTAAAGCTTTACGCCGAAATCACCTAAGATAAACACACTTTCAAGGTTTGCCGTTTCTCCGAAGGGAAGTGTTACCTCAAGAGTATTTGTTCCTTTTACGATATCGGAAAGGGCGAGCATTCCTATTGAAATATCAACATAATAGCCTTCAAGGCGTTCATCTGCCATTTTGCCGTTGAATAATACTTCTGCAATATCGGCATCTTCAAGTGCAAGCACAGCCCCCTTATAATCAATATCACTTTCAAATGTGAATTTAAGAGTTACCTTATGCTCCTTCGGCATATTTCCGAGAACCCAAGGCTGAACCACGCTGCCGCCTCTGTCCTTGATGCCGAGTCTTCTTCTTACGAGATTATCAAGACGAAGTATCTCCTCCTTGGGAGAATATTCTGTATCATCGTCAATCTTCCATTCAGCAGTATCAAGAAGAAGCACGTTCTTTTCGCTTAGCTCGTACTCTGTAAAATCTACGGAATTCTCATAATTACGGGAGGGGATGTACTGCTCCTGTGTGCAGTCGGTCTTGCCTTCTGTAAGTCTTAAAAGGAGGGAATCATAGCCGAAAAGCTTATATCTTACAATTGTTTTACCGTTAAGGTATTCTGCCTTTATCGGATAAATATCACCGCTGTCGGTGTTGTAGACCTCGGGAGACCAGAGACCGTTAATGATTATCTGAATATCGCTTCCCTCGTCAATATGCTTGTTGTTAGGTTCTTTGCCGCAGCAAACGAAAAGCCATCTGCAATCGGTGTCTTCACGAAGCTGATAGATATAATTATCCGTAAGTCTGCCGTCGGCATATCTTATGGTGAGGCTTCTTGATGAATCAAGAGCCGTAAGAAGAGCTGCTCTTGAGAAATCAATGCTTTCGCTGATATCAAATAATTTCTTTCCTGCGTCATCAGGCTCAGCATCCGTAAGCGTGGGGGCATCGCCCATAAAGATAAGCTTACCGCCCTGTGCACGGAAGGCCTCCAGTCTTTCAATCGTTGTCTTTCTCAATGTCTCACAGCCGGGAACTACGATAGCATCATATTCCATTTTGCCTACCTTAAGAGGTGCACCGCCCTTTTCGCACTGAACGGGAAGGAGTGCTTCCGAAATAAAGTTGAAATCGATGCTGCCTTCAAGAAGCCACTGAGTAATGTTGCGGAATCTTTCGTCAAGGCTTTCTCTGAAAAGTGCAGATTTGTCATTGGGGCCCCAATGAAGCCAGAAGCTCTCAACGGGATGGATAACGCCTATCTTTACGACGGGTTTACCTCTTGTAAGAGCAGTATTTACACGGGCAAAATGGTCCTCTATTCGGTTATATTTTTTATACCAGGGGGACTGATAATGTATGGAAGCGGGATAGTCTCTCTTTGCTTCGCCCTTCATTGCGTACCAGGAAAGATGGGGGACTCTTATGGTCACACCGAGACATGCCTGCCAGTCGCCCTGATGCTTATATGTTCTGAAGTCGCAGTCCCAACCGGTTACACCGTAAAGCTCTGAAAGCATTCCCTCATAGCCGAACTGATGAACAGCAGACTGTGCCTGCTTTGCAGTTGTAAATTCATGGCTGTTGCAGAGCATATCAATTCCGGGAAGACGGAAGCTTCTGTAGGAACGCATAGCCTCGCCGAGAGCGGCTGTCTGTGAACGAAGCGTGGGCTCTTCCATCATATGGCCTGTTAGAGCAATGTTATTCTCATTACACCAATTGCCTACGGTATCAGCAAAGGCTGACGCAAAAAGCTCTGCTATGAAGTCATGATATTTATAACGGTGAGCGCTTACTTTTGAATCGGGAAGATCCCAGAATACTTCAGGAAGGAAATCGAGAATGTCCTCTCCGTAAGCCTTCTTGTAAAGCTCAGGAACATTATCTGTCCAGGGCATTGTGATATCCATCAGATCGAAGGAATTGTTAAGAACACACTTTCTTGTAAACTGAGGCTCATCCGTGAATATTGCAGGCACTGTTTTATCAAATTCATCGCCCACTGTTTTCTTGTATTTCTCGTGGGTAACCTCTATAAATTTTTCAATGGTTTCCTTGCTGAGAGTATCCGCATATGTCTGTCCGTTATACCAGCTTGAGGGAGTGTGTATCTCAAGAAGAGCATACCATTTTGTGCCTTCTGCGGCTTCTTCCTCTTTGATCCTTCTGTATTTTTTGAGATAGCCGTTTTCATCAAGAACGATATCATAGCAGGCAATAAGTGTGCCCTTACCTGATCTTCCGCCTTCTGAACGGGAATCATCCGAGGAGTATGTATCAGCCGTGAGGAAGGGGGTGAAAAGAAGACATCTGCCTCTGTATTTTTCATCCTTTGTAACAAAGCCGCCTGCTGCACCTGAGGGCCAACGGTCCTCATCATAAAGCCAAGCAAGCATTTCTTCGTTTTTGGCTTTTGTGACAGTATCCTTTATAAGCGCCATATATTCGTCGCTGAGATACTCATTTTCAAGACCGGTTCTTACATGAAGATGAAAGCCGCCAAGTCCCATTTCCTTGAAAACATCTATCTGGCGGCAGAGCTCTTCAGATGTAAGATAAGAGTTCAGTGCCCAGAACGGAGTTCCTCTGTATTCTGAGGTAGGATTTTTGAAAAGTGAAGCATCAAGCGAATTTGCTGTATTCTTTTTGTATAACATAGGTACACCTCCTGTTAATATCAGGATTATTCTATCATATTATTTTTTTTGCTACAATAAAGATATACTAATAAGATAACCAAATTAAGAGGAGTAAAATTATGAAATTTGCCTTGGTGTCAAAAAAGGATATATCGCTTTTGGTAATTCTGCTAATATGGATATGTGCGATAATTTTTGTTGTCTCATATACTCTTGCAACAACTGTCTCGGTAGCAGAAAGACGCATTCCCGTCTACAGTGTTGAAACAGAGAATAAGGAGCTTGCTCTTACCTTTAACTGTGCCTGGGATGATAACGGTCTTGATGAGCTTTTAGAACTTCTGAGGCAAGAAGAAATCAGGTGTACTTTTTTCTTTGTGGGGGATTTTGCCGAAAAGCATCAGGGGGCTGTGAGAAGAATATATAATCACGGACATGAGATCGGTAATCATTCAATGAAGCACATCGATCCTACAAAGCAGACATATGAAGAGATACTGAGTGATATATCCTCTTGCAATGAGCTGCTTTATTCAATTACGGGAAATAAGCCTTTATTGTACAGAGCTCCCTCAGGAGCGTATGATAATAAGACTTTAGAGGCAGCAGAGAGTCTCGGGATGACCGTTATACAATGGGATGCGGACAGTATCGACTGGAAGGATATATCCCCTGAAAAAATAATAAGCCGTGTCACTGAGAAGGTGACAAACGGCTCGATAGTTTTATTTCATCTCGGCAGGCAGAACACTCTTGATGCGTTGCCGGAGATAATATCAACGCTTAAAAGCAGAGGATATTCATTTTGTGCGGTAGGTGATATGCTTTTGCAGGGGGATTATTATACTGATCATTCGGGAAGAATACATATCAGTCGATCTGCTCAACGGGAAGAATTATATTGACGACAGTCTTTTCGCTGTCTGAAACATCAAAGCTTACAGAGCCTGAATGCAGCTCTACGATCCTTTTTACTAACGACAATCCAAGACCGTTTCCTTGGGTGGCATGAGATTCATCGCCCTGGAAAAACTTATCAAATATCCGATCTGCCTGATCCTTTGTAACAGTTTTTCCGTAATTCGCCATTGTTATGTATATATTTCCCTCATCATTTGAAATATTGATCGCTATTGTTTTGTTTTCAGGTGAAAACTTGATTGCATTATCAAGGAGGTTTACCCATATCTGACCGAGAAGATCCTTGTTTGCATCAATCATACATTCATCTCCGGTAAATTCTATCCGGATATTCTTTTTTGACCATATGCTGTAAAGAGAGCCGATTATTACCCTTATCTGTTCGTTGAGGTTATATCTTGTCTTGTTTGTCACAATGGTCTGCTGCTCAAGCTTTGAAAGAGCAAGAATATTAGCGGAGAGATTACTGAGCCTTTCCGATTCTCTGATGATGATGTCGATATATTCATTTTTTTCATCTTCTGAAATATTGGGATCCTTCAGCAGCTTTGCAAATCCGTTTATAGATGCTATCGGAGTTTTGAATTCGTGGGAAAAGTTGTTTATGAAGTTTCTGCTTAGCATTTCAGTGCTTGACAGCTGCGCTGCCATATGATTGAACATTTTTACGATCTTTTTGATGCTTCTGAGCTTGCTTTTTGAAGATACTCTTACAGAAAAATCTCCGTTTGCAATTTTTTCCATAGCGTCAAGAAGCTTCTGTGTACGCTTTGCAGGGTTTTGGACGATAACTATTGAGAGAATACTTCCGAGGATCGTGCAGAGAACCGCATAGTTGAGAAACCAAATGATTCTTGAATTGCTGTCGTTGATGATGCCGAGATCATTCAGAAGCATATACAGCCATGATGCAACTGAGGTTGTCGTAAGAATAATAAGAAAGGCACAAAGACCTACAAGCAGAGAAAATTTAATATGATTAAACAGCTTTTTCTTTTTATTTTTTATTTTCATCGTTGATAACCGCCATATATCCGATTCCGCGGATTGCTATAATATCAAACTCGGGCCAGCCGTCAAAACGCTTTCTTAGGCGGTTTATGTGCACATTTACCGTAGTATCGATCGATTCGGAATTCATACCCCATATGCTGTCCATAAGCTGAAGTCTTGTAAAAACCTTTTCAGGGGAGGAAAGAAGAGTATAGAGAAGATAAAACTCCTTCTGCGGTAAGACCTGAAGCTGACCGTTTTTGCTTACACTGAGGGAATCGTAATCAAGAGTCACCGCACCTATACGGAGCTTATGCTCGTTTATTATCTGTGAACGGCGTAAAAGTGCTTTGATTCTCAGAAGAAGCTCCATTTCATTTACGGGCTTTACCATATAATCGTCTGTGCCGGCAATAAAGCCTTCGCATTTGTCTTCATTCTGCGCTTTTGCAGTTACCATAAGTATAGGGGTAGTATTTCCCGATTGTCTGAGCTGACGGGTAAATTCATAACCGTCCATTCTGGGCATCATAACATCAAGGATAATAAGGTCGATGTGCTTTGAGTCCATTATTTCAAGGGCCTCAACACCGTCAGCTGCCGTTATTACCTTGTATCCTGCCTGATTCAGAATGATCTTCATAAGCTTTGCCGAGTTCTGATTGTCTTCTGCCACAAGAATCTGAAACATAAAATACAGTCCTTTTTTGGTATATTATTAATAAATTCTATCACAATTAAATAAACAAGAAATAAACAAAAACTGAGTAATAAATTATGTTTTTTTTGAATTTTTGTATATTATGTATTTTTTTGCAGAAATCTGTCAAATCAATCTCTGTAATAATTTGCTGCCGTAGTTTTTGTATGTTCGATTTTTAACTGCTTGGAGGCTGTTTGACAGAAAATAATACCTTTTCGCCTTAAGATTGGGACGAGGCTGAAACAGAATGCTTTTTTGTATTATCGTAAATCCCTTGCAAAGCGGCAAATGATTATATGTCCCGCCGAACTGAATGCAGCTTTCCCCGACGACGGACTATTCAAAAAACGGTCGCCGAAGGCTTGCGGCGACCGTTTACTTTAACTTATTCTTCTGTCTTTGCGGGAATCTCTATCTTTCCGTAGAGAGAGCCTGCAGAGTCCTTTCTGGGCTCGCGTGTCTGTGCGGGTTTATATGCTTCCTTCTTCTGATAGCCGCCTCTGGAGTTTCCTCTGCGGTTATCTCTTCTTCCGCCCTTGTTGTATCCGCCCTTTGAGGGATGAGTAGGCTGAACACCCTCCTCAAGAGAGATTACAACTTTTCTTCCGGCGTCTACGCCTGTGGAATGTGATGTTACGCCTTCGATCTCCTGAATTGCCGTATGAACGATTCTGCGCTCATAGGGATTCATTGGATCCAGAACAACATTTCTTCCGTATTTAAGAACCTGCTTTGCGCTCTTGTGTGCGAGTGCTCTTAAACTGTCGTTTCTCTTTTCACGGTAATTTCCGATATTAACTGAAAGCTTACGGTGCTTGTCATCATCAATTCCCTTGTTGACGGAGAGACGGAGAAGATACTGTATAGAGTCGAGAGTTTCGCCTCTTCTGCCTATAAGAGTGCCGTCTTCTTCGCATTCAATTGTATAGACATATTCATTTGTGCCTTCTGTTTTTGAAAGGGAAAGAGTATATTCTGTGATGCCCATACCTTCAATGATCATTCTAAGGTATTTTGCAGCATTGTCATTTTCTGTGATCTCAACTGCTATTTCAGCGGGAGCTGCCTTTTCGGGCTTCGGCTGAGCTTCCTTTTCATTGGCAGTCTTTGCCTGAGGAGCTTTGGGTGCGGAAGCCTTTGAGCTTTCCTTTGCATTTTCCTTTACGTGAGGCTTGTCCTGTGTGGTTTTTGCTGCAGGCTTTTCTGCAGACTGCTTCTTTTCCTTCTGAACGGGCTTTGTTGCGGGCTTTTCTGCCTTTACGGGTGCATCGGGAATTTCATACCATACCTTTACCTTTGCAGGCTCCGAAATAAGTCCAAAAAGCTTTTTCTTTGCATTCTGTATGATCTCCTGATGAAGCTCAGCTTCTTCGGGAGCCGCCAATAATACCTTGGCGTTTTCATATGCCTCGGCAACAGTGCTGCCGGTGCCGATTTTTTCGATTATCATTAATAACGATCCTTTCCTGGTATCTTTAGCTGTATTTTACAGCATAAATTTCAGATCATTCGTTGTTTTTGTCTTCTTGTTTTTTCATAAGCTCCGCTTTGATCTTAACATTCTGCTCGCGGGATCTTCTTTGTACTGTTTCATCGATCATCTGTCCTGCAATGATTGCTTCAGGCTTTATTGTGAGGGCAAGACCTACAGTCTGGATAAATGAGAGAATGTTGGAGATTATCCAGTAGAAGCCTATACCTGCGGGCATATTGTATGAGAACATAACCGACATAAGGGGAGACATAAACGTCATACAGCCCATTGCGGGGTTCTTTGCCATTTCAGGATTTGTTTTTCTCTGCTTGATATACATAAATATACTTGTAAGCATAGCGGTAACGCCGGCAAATACGGGCACAAGGATAAGCACCCAGCCGAGCTCTTTCCACTGTGAAGGAGCATCGGTAAGATCAATGCCGAAAATTCTGAAATTTTCAATAAAGCTTTCTATTTTAAGGATGACATCTTCTGTGAAGATTGCGGGATCAAGCGAAGTCTTTAATTCAGAGAACTTATTAAGTGCATTCAGCTCAAAATAATAATCACTTTTAAGTGTGTTGCTGACAGTGTTGGGATCAAGAGCCGCAACATATGCGTCAAAGCATCTTCTAAGCTCTGTCATAGCTCCGTCACCGATTCTGAGAACCAATGAAAGGGGAGAGTAAATAGCTCCGTACAGTCCCATCATAACAGCAAACTGAATAAGCATGGGAAGACATCCCATATTGTTCATGCTGAAGCCTTCTCTTCTGTAAAGCTCCTGTGTTTCTTCGGAAATTTTCATCTGAGCTTCTCTCGAATTCAGAGTGGAATACTTAGCTCTGATCTTATTTACCTTTGCCTGAAGTCTCATCTGCTTTGCAGAATTTTTCTGCTGCTTTACAGCCTGAGGCAACAAAGCAAGTCTCATTATAAGTGTTATTATAATAAGAGAGAGAAAATAGTTGTTTGTAAATTCAAAAAGGAAGTGAAGTGCATATCCGAAGGGGATAGCAAGCACATCTCTGATAAAGTCCATTGAAAACCTCCGGGGTTATTTCCTGTTTCTTTTTGTTTTTATGTCCGGTACAGGGTCAAACCCACCCGGAAATAACGGGTTGCATCTTAAAATTCGCAGTGCTCCCATGGCACCGCCGCGTAAGAAGCCGTAACGGTCAATGGCTTCAAAGGTATAATGGGAACAGGATGGATAATATCTGCAGACGGGCGGGAATAACGGTGATATACATTTCTGATAAAACCGTATCAGCTTAAGTGCTGCTTTCCGTAACATCCTTGATAACACCTGCCGAAATTAAATGTTTTTGCATAATAATGCTGATATCCGTACTTTTTTTGTGGACCGTTTTTGTTCTGGCAACAAAGATTATATCATAACCGCCTGTTATTTCGGGCATTGAAAGAAATGCTGCCCGTATAACTCTTCTTGCACGGTTACGCTGAACTGCATTGCCAATTTTTTTGCTTGTTGTCATTCCAATACGACAAATTCCCGCGCGGTTTTTTATTACATAAGTAACCAACGCAGGATTTGTGTATACTTTTCCTCGGGCGTATGCCCTGCGGAAATCAGTGTTGGAATTAATTGTTACGAATCGGGACAATTTCCACGAATCCTTTCAGCAGTCAATTAGTAAGAAAGCTGCTTTCTGCCCTTTGCTCTGCGGCGGGCAAGAACCTTGCGGCCGTTTCTGTCTGCCATTCTCTTGCGGAAGCCATGCTCCATCTTGCGCTGACGCTTTTTAGGCTGATATGTTCTTTTCATCTGAGAACCCCTCCATTCTTTTCTTCTTTAACAGCTAAGTAACGGAAAAACGCTGTATTCTCGAAAAAAGGCGCACTGCACCCCTGTTTCTACAGTTTTACATTATATAATAGCGGACCTTAGTCTGTCAACTGTTTTTTTTGTAAAGAATATCTTATTTTTTTTATTATTTATTGTTTATTTCAGAAATTTATTGTATCATAATACATATATAATGTTTATTGTGGGGTGTCTTGATGAATCAGCTCATTGAAAAGAGAAGAGCAAGAATAATCAATGTCATATATTTTGCTTTGTTTGCCGCTATTGCCTATTTCGCATTCAAGTGGTTTTGCCCCTTGATAATGCCGTTTATTTTTGCCTTTATATTTGCAAGTATTCTTAATCGCCCGATAACAGCTCTTAATAAGAAGATACATGTTAAGAGATCGATGCTCAGTGTGGCCGCTGTTTTATTTGCTGTCATTGCTGTTTCGTTTGTCTTTTTTCTTATCGGATGGGAGCTTTTTGAGAAAATAAGAGGCTTTATAGATTATCTTATCGTACAGTTCCAGAATGTGTCATCATTGATAAACAGTCTGAAGCTGTGGGTTCTTGATGTGACTGCATTTCTGCCTGAGGGAATAAGGACAGTTCTTCATGAAAATGTATCTGCCTTTTTTGATAATATAATTAAAAACGGTTTTTCTAATGTTTCAATCGATACTTCGGGTATAGATTGGACAGCTCTTTTATCCAAGGGCGGACAGGTTCTTACGGGAACTGTAGGAAAAATACCTTCATTTCTTATTGCGATTGTTATTTTTATTATTTCAACCGTATTTATCGCGTCTGATTATGATGCGATAAAGACCTTTTGTGTGAAACAGCTTTCGGAAGCGAATGCAAAAAAAATTTCAACTGCTTGGACTCTCGGCGTAAGCTCTCTTAAGAAAATGATCCGTGCCTATTGTCTTATTATCCTTATTACTACATTTGAGCTTACGGTCGGACTCTATATTCTTAAATTTACCGGTGTGTTTGATAATCCATATATTCCGTTTATTGCTTTCGGCATAGCTATTATTGATATTATTCCTGTGCTGGGTACCGGTACGGTGCTTATTCCCTGGTCTGTATTTTCTTTTATAAACGGAAAGCTCGGACTTGGTATCGGGCTCCTGATACTTTATGTTGTGATCCTTGTTATCCGTCAGGTCATAGAGCCTAAGCTTGTTGCGGGACAGGTAGGGCTTCCTCCTATTGTTACGATCATCGCTATGTATGTGGGTTCAAAGACTCTCGGTGTTCTCGGTTTTTTCATTCTTCCGTTTATTGTTATTCTCATTAAAGTATTCAATGATGCAGGGATAATACATCTCTTTAAGGATCATCATACAGAGGAGAGGGAAGAGGCGGAAAAGGGTGATGCACAGCAAGTAATGGAAAGAAATGAAAAAAATGCATAAAAAATTAATATTTTATTAAAAAATGTGTCAAAAAATAAGAATAATTCTTTTTTAGAAAAATAAAGCATTTATTTTGTGCTATATTAACTGTGTATTCGGATATTCGTATAGGGAGGCAGTGTATTTATGCTTAATACTTTAATACAGACTATTGCCAATCTCGGCTTTGATGCAAATGCTATCACTGAGGCTTTTAATAAGGTTATATCTACTATTCAGAACGGAGATACATCATCTATCTCAGGATTAATGGATATTTTTACCGGAATCGTGGCATCTCTTACAGGTGCAAGTGCAGCAGATATAAGTGCTATCATTTCTTCACTTGTTTCAAGTGTTGTTGAAATCTTATCTGATGATTCTGTCGGTAATATTATGTCCACTATTACAGGAGCATAATATATTTATACTGTCTTTTTTGTTGTTGCGTTTTGTTGCCCGGCAGATGTTTTCTGTCGGGTTATGTTTTTTTGTGAATTGCTATATATATAATGTAATTAATATATAAGGAGACTTTGCTGATGAAGAAAATGTTATTGCCTGCATTAATGAGTATGTTCATTGTGTTGTGTGGCTGCACTTATGGTCTTCATCTCTCTGAAGAAATAACTACCCGCTCTGACGGTGAAGAATATTCTTCCTCGCTGTCCTTGCAGACAGAGTCCGTATCGGAAATTACATCTGAGGCGGAGACTTCTGTTATTGCGCCGGAAACAACGAAAGCTTTATCGGAAGAGACATCTGTTAACGAGGAGGAGTTGACATCCTTGACAGAAGAGCCGGAGACGGAGGTAAACACTCAGACTGTCACACAGTCTCAGGCTTCAACCGAGCCTGCAACGGAAAAAGAAGAGCATTCAACTGCAAATGAGTTGCCGGTGACAGATGTTGATCTGAGTATTGAGATGCCTGAAAAGAATGGCACGATGGAGACAGATTCATCCCCCGATAACAGATTGATCCGGATCGTCTGCTCGGAGCGCGGAATTGATGCCGAGCTTCTTGCTGCTGTTTACGCGGTTCCTGAATCAGGTCAGAATTATGTTTTTGAGTTTTATACTGCTGATAAAAGAACGGCCGATTCAATAAGAAGAGTATTTCTGATAAATGAAAAAGGTAAGATCACAAGTGTTGCGGCAGTAAAGGCGGATGAGAAGGAGAATATTTCTACTGTAGAAAATTGGTTTTGTATGAATGTTCTTATTAAAGAGGTAATTTATCCTGCGATCGCGGAAGAATTAGCAGGATGATACGCCCGGAAGCGTGTATAAAATCAGAGCATAAAAACGCATTTTTTATGGCATTTATTTTGTGACTTTTGAAAAATATGAAAAGCTGGCCCGTTGATGATAAAATATGCAGAATATTCACTAAAAATACAGGTAATATTGAATAAAATTACATGAAATAAAATACTTCAAAAAAATAGCACTTTTTACGAAAATATTTTCAAAAAATTGTTGCAATTTACAGAAATATATGTTAGAATACACGAGTGCTTGAATGGATTGGGCAAGTTCTGCCCATTTCTTACAGGCTGATATGCGATGATACGGAAGGTGGCTGCGCTTGACGCAGGGAATTTCCGTGGAGTATGTCCGATTAAAAAACCGGGCGAAGTATGACCGTTCAAGGGGGAAATCTGTGCCTTAACCGGATTTCCGCGTCCCTTTTGCGGCGAAAATTTCTTACAGTGACTGATCCGGAATAGCTTGCGAATATTCCGGATTTAAAAATGTGAAGGCGCGAACAACCCGGCGCCGTGTGGAAATTTTCAACTGAGCAGCCCGCCAAATTTCTAAGGAGGCGTTACCATTGGCAGTTAAGGAAAAGATCAGAATCAGACTTAAGGGCTACGATCATTCACTCGTAGACAAGGCAGCGGAGAGAATCGTTGAAACAGCAAAGCGTACAGGCGCTCAGGTTTCAGGTCCCGTACCGCTCCCCACAGAGAAGGAAGTTGTTACTATCCTTCGTGCTGTTCACAAGTATAAGGATTCCCGTGAACAGTTTGAGCAGAGAACCCACAAGAGACTCATTGATATCATCAGACCCTCAGCAAAGACAGCTGAAGCTCTGACAAATCTTGAGCTTCCCGCCGGCGTTGATATCGAAATCAAAATGATGTGATTTCGGTTGGCTATATGCAGTCGTAAGATTGTAAGGCACCGCAGGTCAAGTCGGCAATGCCGACCAATAATCTGAAGGAGGAAAAAACAAAATGCAAAAAGGTCTTATCGGTAAGAAGATTGGCATGACTCAGCTTTTTGGCGAAAAGGGTGTAGTAATCCCCGTAACAGTTCTTGAAGTTGGTCCTTGCGCAGTCGTACAGAAGAAGACAACAGAGAAGGACGGCTATAATGCAGTTCAGCTCGGTTTCGGCGACATGAAAGTAAATCGCGTAAATAAGCCCATGAAGGGACATTTCGCAAAGGCTGATGTTGCCCCCAAGAAAGTTCTCAAGGAGTTCAGACTCGCAGACATCGAATCAGTTAATGTAGGTGATATCCTCAAGGCTGACATCTTCGCAGCAGGCGAAAAGGTTGATGTAAGCGGTACAAGCAAAGGTAAAGGTTACGCCGGCGCTATCAAGAGATGGAACTTCGGCAGACTTAAGGAAACACACGGTACCGGTCCCGTAGCAAGACATCAGGGTTCAATGGGCGCTTGCTCCGATCCCTCAAGAGTTTTCAAGGGAAAGAAGATGCCCGGTCATCTCGGTGCTGAAAAGGTTACAGTTCAGAATCTGGACGTAGTTAAGGTAGATGCAGAAAACAACCTTATCGCTGTTAAGGGCGCTGTTCCCGGCGCAAAGGGCGGTTATGTTGTTATCACAAATGCCGTAAAGAAAGCGTAAGGGAGGAATAAAAGATGCCTAAAATTGACGTATTAAATATGGCTGGCGCTAAGGTATCCGAGCTTGAGCTTTGTGAGAGCATATTTGCTATCGAGCCCAATACATCGGCTATGCATATCGCAGTTGTAAATTATCTTGCAAATCAGCGTCAGGGTACTCAGTCAACCCTCACTCGCTCAGAAGTATCAGGCGGCGGAAAGAAGCCCTGGAGACAGAAGGGAACCGGTCGTGCAAGACAGGGTTCAACAAGAGCTCCCCAGTGGTATCACGGCGGTATTGCTCACGGCCCCAAGCCCCGCAGCTACAGATTTGAAATCAATAAGAAAGTTAAGAGACTTGCTCTCAAGTCCGCTCTTTCTGCTAAGGTTGCAGCAAGCGAAATGATCGTTCTTGAAGATCTTACACTTGCAGCTATTAAGACTAAGGAAGTTGTTAATGTTCTTACAGCTGTTAAGGCTGCAAAGAAGACACTTATCGTTCTTCCTGAAAAGAATGACGTTATCTATCGCAGCGCTCGTAACATCGAAGGTGTAAACGTTACATTTGTTAACACTCTCAATGTTTATGACATCCTTAACTGCGACAGCATCGTAGTTCTCAAGGATGCGGTAGCAAAGATTGAGGAGGTTTATGCATAATGAGTAAGTTCGCACAGGATATAATCCTCAAGCCGGTAGTTACCGAAGAAAGCATGATGGGCACAGCATTTAAGAGGTACACCTTCGTTGTTGCCAAGGATGCTAATAAGATTGAAATCGCCAAGGCTGTTGAAGAGCTCTTCGGCGTTAAGGTTGACAAGGTCAACACAATGAATGTTCGTGGTCATTTACGTCGTTACGGCCGTTTCGAAGGCTACAAGCCCTCATGGAAAAAGGCTGTTGTAACTCTCTCAGAAGACTCCAAGACAATCGAGTTCTTTGACGGTATGTTCTAATAGACCTTCCGGACAGCGATGTATGGTTTAGCCGGCCGCTAAACTATCCGGAACCGAACACAATTTTTTGAAATAATGAAAGGCGTGTGAATTAAAATGGCTATAAAAGTCTATAAGCCGACAACAAACGGTCGCCGTAACATGTCTACAACAGACTACACTCAGTTGTCTAAGGTAGCTCCCGAGAGAAGCCTTCTTGAGCCCCTCAAGAAGACATCCGGCAGAAACAGCTACGGCAGAATCACCGTTCGTCATCACGGCGGCGGTAACCGTCAGAAGTACAGAGTAATCGATTTTAAGAGAAACAAGATCGATATGCCCGCAACTGTACAGACTCTTGAATACGATCCCAACCGTTCAGCATTTATTGCACTCATCCAGTATGAGGACGGTACAAAGAGCTATATCATTGCTCCCTCAGGCCTTAAGGTCGGAGACGTAGTAGTTGCAGGTCCTGCAGCAGACATCAAGGTTGGTAACGCTCTTCCTCTTGTGAATATCCCCACAGGTACATTTATTCACAATGTAGAACTTTATCCCGGCCGCGGCGGTCAGCTTGCAAGAAGTGCAGGTAACGCAGCACAGCTTATGGCTAAGGAAGGAAAGTACGCTCTCCTTCGTCTTCCCTCAGGCGAGCTTCGTAATGTTCCCGTTGATTGCATGGCAACAATCGGTACAGTAAGTAACGAAGATCACATCAACGTTAAGATCGGTAAAGCAGGTCGTACCCGTCATATGGGTATCCGTCCCACAGTCCGCGGTTCAGTTATGAACCCCTGTGATCACCCCCACGGTGGTGGTGAAGGTAAGTCACCCATCGGCCGTCCCGGTCCTGTTACTCCCTGGGGCAAGCCCGCTCTTGGTTATAAGACTCGTGCAAAGCATAAGCGTTCCGATAAGCTTATCGTAAGACGCGCTAATGCTAAATAAACGGAAAGGAGCAATAAATAATGGGCAGAAGTGTTAAAAAAGGACCTTTCGTGCAGGCTAAGCTTTACGATAGAGTCATTAAAATGAATGAAAAGGGCGAGAAGATCGTTCTTAAGACCTGGAGCCGCAGCTCCACAATCTTCCCTGATTTTGTTGGTCACACCTTTGCCGTTCATGACGGACGTAAGCACGTTCCGGTTTATGTAACAGAAGATATGGTTGGTCACAAATTAGGTGAATTTGCTCCTACAAGAACCTTCAAAGGTCATGCAGGATCCAAGACATCAAATAACGGTAAATAAGCCGAAAGGAGTGTAAACAATGGAAGCAAGAGCAAAAGCGACTTTTGAGCGTATAGCTCCCCGTAAGGTTAAGCTCGTTCTTGACCTTATAAGAAACAAGCCCGCTGATGAAGCTATGGCAATCCTTAAGTTCACACCCAAGGCTGCGTGTGAACCCGTTGCAAAGCTTCTTAAATCCGCGATGGCAAATGCGGAAAACAACTATGATATGGATGTTTCCAGACTTTATGTAGCAGAGTGTTCAGTATCTCAGGGCCCCACTCTTAAGAGAATCAGACCCAGAGCACACGGCAGAGCATTCAGAATAAACAAGAAGACATCACACATCAACCTTGTACTCAAGGAAATGGAATAATCGGGGAGGAGGAATTAAACAATGGGACAGAAAATTAATCCTACCGGTTTAAGAATCGGTGTCATTAAGGATTGGGAATCTCGCTGGTATGCAGGTAAGTCCACATTCGGCGATACTCTTGTAGCTGACTACAATGTTCGTGAGTATCTCCTCAATGCACTTAACTCCGCAGGTGTTCCCAAAATTGAAATTGAACGCGACCCCAAGAGAGTACGCATCAATATCCACTGCGCAAAGCCCGGTATGGTTATCGGTAAGGGCGGCGCAGAGATCGAAAAGATCAAGGCAACTTGCAAGAAGATGCTTGGCGAAAACAAGGATGTATTCATCAACATCATCGAGATCAAGCAGCCCGACCTCAATTCTCAGCTCGTAGCAGAAAAGATCGCTATGCAGCTTGAAAAGAGAGTTTCCTTCCGCCGTGCAGTTAAGCAGGCAATCGGCAGCACAATGAGACTTGGTGCAGCAGGTATCAAGATCCAGTGCGGCGGCAGACTCGGCGGTGCAGAAATTGCTCGTTCCGAGACATATAAGGAAGGCACAATTCCGCTTCAGACAATCAGAGCTGATATCGATTACGGCTTTGCTGAGGCAAAGACAACCTACGGCCGTATCGGCGTAAAGGTTTGGATCTATAAGGGTGAGGTTCTTCACGAAGCTACACCTAAGAAAAGAAGAGACAGGAGGGCTTAAAAATGTTATTGCCTAAGCGCGTTAAATACCGCAGACAGCAGAGAGGACGCCTTAAGGGCGCTGCACATCGTGGCAATACAGTTACTTACGGCAATTTTGGCCTTGTAGCTCTTGAGCCCGCATGGATTACCTCAAATCAGATTGAAGCAGCCCGTATCGCTATGACAAGATACATCAAGCGTGGCGGTCAGGTATGGATCAAGATTTTCCCCGACAAGCCCATCACAGAGAAGCCTGCTGAAACCCGAATGGGTTCAGGTAAAGGTTCACCTGAATATTGGGTAGCTGTAGTTAAGCCCGGCAGAGTTATGTTTGAGATTGCCGGTGTTGAGGAAAATGTAGCAAGAGAAGCTATGCGTCTTGCTGCAAACAAACTTCCCATAAAGTGTAAGTTTGTAACTAAGGAAGAACAGGGTGGTGAGTCATAATGAAAGCCAGTGAAATCAGAAAGATGTCCGCTGCGGAGTTGGATGCTAAGCTCCTTGAACTTAAGGATGAACTTTTTAAGCTGCGCTTCCAGCAGGCCATCAACCAGCTCGACAACCCCATGCGTATCAGCGCTGTAAAGAAAGACATCGCAAGAGTACTTACAGTACGCAGAGATGTAGAGCTTCACAGCAAGGATGCTTAAGACAGGGAGGACAGAGTAAATGGAAAGAAATTTAAGAAAGACCCGTGTCGGCATTGTAACAAGCGATAAGATGGATAAGACCGTAGTTGTTTCCGTTAAGGACAAGGTAAGACATCCTCTTTACAAGAAGATCGTGAATCACACAATCAAGCTTAAGGCTCACGATGAGAACAACGAATGCGGCATTGGTGACCGTGTATTACTGATGGAAACCCGTCCTCTTTCCAAGGATAAGAGATGGCGTGTGGTTAAAATCATCGAGAAAGCAAAATAAGGAGGCACATTCATGATTCAGCAACAGACTTTACTCAAAGTTGCCGATAATACCGGTGCTAAGGAGCTTATGTGCATCCGTGTACTTGGCGGTACAGGCAGAAAGTATGCCAATATCGGTGATGTTGTAGTCGCTTCCGTTAAGAAGGCTACACCCGGCGGCGTTGTAAAAAAGGGTGACGTTGTTAAGGCAGTTATCGTTCGTTCTGCAAAGGGCGTAAGAAGAGATGACGGCACATACATCCGTTTCGATGAAAACGCAGCTGTTATAATCAAAGAAGATAAGAACCCCAGAGGTACACGTATCTTTGGACCGGTAGCAAGAGAGCTTCGTGATAAGGATTATTCCAAGATCCTCAGCCTCGCTCCCGAAGTACTTTAATCGGAGGTGCGAAGAATGAGTAACAAAGTTCATGTAAAGACCGGCGATACCGTAATTGTTATCAACGGCAAGGACAGAGGCAAGACCGGTAAGGTCATGGCAGTTTCTCCTTCCGAAGGTAAGGTAATCGTTGAAGGCGTAAATGTCGTATCAAAGCATGTTAAGCCCAGAAAGATGGGCGAAGCAGGCGGCATCATCAAGGCAGAAAGTGCTCTTTATGCTGACAAGGTTCAGCTCGTTTGCCCCAAGTGCGGCAAGGCTGTAAGAGTAGGCCATGTAGTAAATGATGCAGGCAAAAAAGTTCGCGTTTGCAAAAAGTGCGGCGCACACATTGAGTAATTAAGGGAGGACAACAAAAATGGCAAGACTTAAGACAATGTACAATGCTGACGTTGCTCCCGCACTCATGAAGAAGTTTAACTACAAGAGTGTTATGCAGATTCCCAAGATTGATAAGGTTGTTATCAATGTTGGCTGCGGTGAAGCACGTGATAACCCCAAGGCAGTTGATGCTATCGTAGGCGATATCGGTAAGATCACCGGTCAGAAGCCCGTAGTTTGCCTTGCTAAGAAATCAGTCGCTAACTTTAAGCTTCGTGAGGGTATGCCCAACGGTGTTAAAGTTACTCTCAGAGGCGAGAGAATGTATGAGTTCCTTGACAGACTCTTCAATCTCGCTCTTCCCAGAGTTCGTGACTTCAGAGGCATTAACCCCAACTCCTTCGACGGCAGAGGTAACTACTCTCTCGGCGTAAAGGAACAGCTCATTTTCCCTGAAATTGAGTATGACAAGATCGACAAGGTTCGCGGTATGGATATTTGTATCGTAACTACTGCAGGAACCGACGAAGAAGCAAGAGAGCTCCTTTCCCTTATGGGCGCTCCCTTCGCAAAATAAGGAGGGGTAAAAAATGGCAAAGACATCAATGAAAGTTAAGCAGGCTAGACCCGCTAAGTATTCAACCAGAGCTTATAACAGATGCAAGATTTGCGGAAGACCCCACGCTTATTTGCGTAAGTACGGTGTATGCCGTATTTGCTTCAGAGAACTTGCACATGCCGGACAGATTCCCGGTGTTAAGAAAGCTAGCTGGTAATTAGAGCTTAAAGCAAAAGGAGGTTTACGGTATGCAGATTACCGATCCCATCGCTGATATGCTTACAAGAATAAGAAACGCTAATTCTGCTAAGCATGACACAGTTTCTGTTCCTGCTTCAAACATGAAGAAGGCAATTGCTCAGATTCTTGTGGACGAGGGTTATATAAAGAGTTTCAAGGTAATTGAGGACGGCAAGCAGGGTGTTATCGAAATCGCTCTCAAGTACGGTCCCAACAAGAGCCAGGTACTTCTTGGCTTACGCAGAGTATCAAAGCCCGGTCTGCGTATATATACAGACTGCGAGAATATGCCTAAGGTTATGAAGGGCCTTGGCATCGCAATCCTTTCAACATCAAAGGGCATCATGACAGATAAGGACGCACGTAAGGCAAATGTCGGCGGCGAAGTCCTTGCATTCATTTGGTAAGGAGGAACATCAGGGATGTCACGTATAGGTAGATTACCCATTACTGTTCCGGCCGGTGTTGACGTTAAGATTGACGGCAACAATGTAACCGTAAAAGGTGCAAAAGGTACACTTACCGGAACATTTGACAGCAATATGACAATCACTCTTGACGGCGGCGTAGTTACAGTTACCCGTCCCAATGACCAGAAGGAGAACAGAGCTCTTCACGGTCTTACAAGAACTCTTATTGCTAACATGATTGAAGGCGTATCAAACGGCTTCAAGAAAGAACTTGATATCGTAGGTATCGGTTACCGTTGTGCTCTTCAGGGCAAGGATCTTGTTCTCAACGTTGGTTATTCACACCAGGTTGTTATGACTCCTCCCGAAGGCATAACAGTTGAAGTACCCGGTCCCAACAAAATCATCGTAAACGGTTACGACAAGCAGAAGGTCGGACAGTTTGCAGCAGAGGTCAGAGGCGTTCGTCCTCCCGAACCCTACAAGGGCAAGGGCATCAAGTATGTTGATGAAGTTGTTCGCCGTAAAGAAGGTAAAGCCGGTAAGGGCGGCAAATAATAACAGGAGGATACTTTTATGGTTAACAGACCTAACACAGCAAAGGCAAGACAGGCTCGTCATAAGAGAGTTCGTGGTAAGATCCACGGCACTGCCGAGTGTCCTCGCCTCAATGTTTTCCGCTCACTCAAGCACATCTATGCACAGCTTATCGATGATGATAAGGGTGTAACACTTGTAAGTGCATCAACTGCTGAAAAGGCATTTGAAGAGTACGGCGGAAACGTAGAAGCCGCAAAGAAAGTCGGCTTAGCATTAGCTCAGAGAGCTGCGGAAAAGAATATCGTTGAATGCGTATTTGACCGTGGCGGTTACATTTATCACGGCCGTGTCCAGGGCTTGGCCGAAGGCGCCCGTGAGGGTGGCCTCAAGTTCTAATGAAGGAGGAATGACTTTTGGCTAAGTTTGAAACACAGAAAGACAACGAGTTCCAGGAGAGAGTTGTTGCCATCAACCGTGTATCAAAGACTGTTAAGGGTGGACGTATCTACAAGTTCGCTGCTCTCGTAGTAGTCGGTGACGGTAAGGGCACAATCGGTTTCGGTCTCGGTAAGTCCGGTGAAGTTCCGGATGCTATCCGCAAGGGTATTGAAGATGCAAAGAAGAATCTTATGAAAGTTTCCCTCAGAGGCACCACAATTCCTCATGAGATTATCGGTAAGTTCGGTGCAGGTGTTGTTCTTCTCAAGCCTGCAGCTCCCGGTACCGGTGTTATCGCCGGCGGTCCCGTTCGTGCTGTTGTTGAAACAGTTGGTATCAAGGATATCAGAACAAAGGCTCTTCGTTCAAACAACCCCTGCAATGTAGTAAGAGCAACACTTAACGGCCTTTCACTTCTTCGTAATGCTGACGAAGTTGCAGCAGTAAGAGGAAAGACAGTTAAGGAAATATTAGGATAAGGAGTGAAGTACTAATGGCAGAAATCAAGGTTAAGCTCGTAAAGAGCCTTATTGGTTGCAAGAAAGACCAGATTGCCACAGCACAGTCACTCGGTCTTCGTAAAATTGGTGACGTTTCGGTTCAGCCCGACAACGCTCAGACCAAAGGTAAGGTAAACAAAATCGGTTTCCTTCTCGAAGTAACTGAAGCTTAAGAGCAGAAAGGATGCTTAAATTATGAAAATTCACGAGTTATCGCCTGCTCCCGGTTCAAACAGACCGGTTAAGCGTATAGGCAGAGGACCCGCTTCCGGTCAGGGTAAGACAGCTGGTAAGGGTCATAAGGGTCAGAAGGCAAGAGCAGGCCGCGGTATGAATCCCGGCTTTGAAGGCGGTCAGATGCCCTTACAGAGAAGACTCCCCAAGAGAGGCTTCAACAACATCTTCGCAAAGGAAATTGCTATCGTAAATGTAGCAGCACTTGATGCAGCATTCGAGAACGGCGCAGTTATCGATCCTGCAGCTCTTATCGAAAAAGGTCTTGTTAAGAAAGAACTTGACGGTATCAAGGTCCTTGCACAGGGTGAACTCACAAAGAAGTTCACAGTTAAGGCACACGCCTTTTCCGCAGAAGCTAAAGCAAAGATCGAAGCAGCAGGCGGCACAGCTGAAGTTATTGAATAATAACGACTGTTTCAGATTTAACTTTATACGGAAAAGGAAGGAGTGTATTTACACATGATTAAAACTATGGTCAATGCATGGAAGATTGCGGACCTTCGTAAAAAGATTCTTTACACAGTGTTCATTCTCTTCCTGTTCAGATTAGGCTGCGCTATACCTGTTCCTTTTATCGATATTACCGGTAATAACGGACTTGTAGGCGAAGCTACCGGCACTTTCCTCAACTATCTTTCAATGATGACCGGTGAGGCATTTAACTATGGTCGTGTATTTGCATTAGGTATCACACCGTATATTAACTCCTCGATTATCCTTCAGCTTTTAGCTGTTGCGATTCCTGCTCTTGAGAAGCTTTCTCATGACGAGGAAGGCCGTAAAAAGATGGCAGCCATCACCCGTTATGTAACAGTTGCTCTTGCTATTCTCCAGGGTATTGCATACTATGTATACATCTGGAGCAAGGGAATGCTTACTCCCGGTCCTGACGGTAAGGCTTACACCGGTTTCGGTGCGTTCTTCCAGGGCTTAGTAGTAGTTTCCGTTCTTACAGCAGGTTCCGCACTTGTTATGTGGCTCGGCGAACAGATCAATGACAAGGGTATCGGTAACGGTATTTCTCTTATCCTTTTTGCCGGTATCGTTTCAAGATTCCCCTACATTGTATATAACATAGTATACACTGTATGGAACACAGGTGAGTGGTATTGGCTTATCTCTCCCTTAGCACTTATACTTCTTATCGCAATGGTAGTTTATATTTGCTTCATGGATGCAGGTGAGCGTAAGATTCCTGTACAGTATGCAAAGAGAGTAGTTGGCCGTAAGATGTACGGCGGACAGAGCTCCAACATTCCGATCAAGGTAAATATGTCCGGTGTTCTTCCCGTTATCTTCGCAAGCTCAATTCTTTCTCTTCCTCCCACGATTGAAATGTTTGTTGCAAGTAAGCTTTCTGAGGAATCCTTCTGGCACACATTCTTCGGCTGGTTCAAGGCAGATCATTGGGTTTACGGTATCATCTACTTCTTACTCATAATCTTCTTTGCTTATTTCTATTCATCAATTCAGTATAATCCCGTAGAAATGGCTAACAATCTTGCAAAGAACTCCGGTATGATCCCCGGTATCCGTTCAGGTAAGCCTACAGCAGAATATATTGCTAAGGTTATCAGCAAGATGGTTCTTCTCGGTGCTCTTATGCTTAGTGTGTGCGCACTTTTCCCCATCGTTTTCTCTCAGATCACAACAGCAGTCGGCTACGGCGATGTTGATGTTTCAATCGGCGGTACATCAATCATAATTCTTGTTGGTGTTGCTCTTGAAACAGTATCTCAGATCGAGAGCCAGATGATGATGCGTCACTACAAGGGCTTCCTTGATTAATAGGAGGACAAACCGATGAATATAATTTTTCTCGGTGCCCCCGGTGCAGGTAAAGGTACACAGGCGGAAATAGTAAGCGAAAAGCTTGCTATTCCCACCGTATCTACCGGTAACATTATCCGTGCTGCACTCAAGAACGGCACACCTATGGGCCTTAAGGCCAAAGAATTTATCGAATCCGGAAAGCTCGTTCCCGATGAGGTCGTAATTGGCATCATCAAGGACAGACTCAGTGAAGATGATTGTCAGAACGGATTTATCCTTGACGGTTTTCCGAGAACCATTCCTCAGGCACAGGCACTTGATGAGATGGGCATAGTTATAGACAAGGTTATCGACATTGAGGTTGCCGATGAAAAGATCGCAGCAAGAATGTCAGGCAGAAGAGTATGCAAGGCTTGCGGAAATTCTTACCACCTTGAATATAAGAAGCCTGCAAATGACGGTGTATGTGATGCCTGCGGCGGTGAACTCATCCAGAGAAAGGATGACGCTCCCGAGACAGTTCTTGAAAGACTCAAGATCTATCACGAGGAGACAGAGCCGCTTAAGGAATATTACGAAAAGCAGGGTAAGCTTTTCATCGTTGAGGGACAGGAAGAGGTCAGTGATACAACTGCTCTTACCCTCAAAGCAGTGGAGGAATAAGCATGATAGTGCTGAAAACACGCCGAGAGATCGAGCTTATGCGTGAGGCAGGTAGAATATCTGCCGGAGCACTTAAACTTGCCGGTGAAGCGGTCCAGCCGGGTATGACTACCGCAGAGATCGATAAAATAGCTTATGATTATATTAAGAGTCAGGGTGCAATACCAAGCTTTCTTAATTATAACGGCTTTCCGGCAACTGCATGCATTTCCATAAATCAAGAAGTTATTCATGGAATTCCTGACAGAGAACATGTGATCTGGGAAGGAGATATCGTCAGTATCGACCTCGGAGCTGTGATTAACGGCTTCCACGGCGATAATGCTGCGACGTTTCCCTGCGGAAAGATATCCCCGGCTGCCGAGCGGCTGTGCAACACGACCAAGGAAGCTCTTTATATAGGACTTTCCAAGGCTGTTGCGGGAAACAGACTGGGTGATATAGGTTTCGCGATCCAGGAGCACTGTATCAAGAGGGGCTATGGTGTTGTCCGTGATTATACAGGACACGGCATAGGAAAACATCTCCATGAAGATCCTTCGGTTCCGAATTACGGCAAACCCGGTAAAGGAGCAAGGCTTCTTCCCGGCATGACAATTGCCATTGAACCGATGATCAATGAAGGTACTCAGGATGTAAGAGTGCTTAAGAACAACTGGACAGTCGTAACGGCAGACGGCAAGCTTTCGGCTCACTTCGAACATACCGTAGCCGTGACTGAAGGTGAGTGCATAATACTCACTCAGGTCTAAGAGGTGCAGAATGTTTTTAAGAGGACAGGTGATTATTTCAGAGGCCGGCAGAGATAAGGATTATCTGATGGCGGTAACTGATTATGACGGAACTTATGTCTATGTGTGCGACGGAAAAGAGAGACGGCTTTCACAGCCGAAACGAAAGAATCCCAAGCACATTACAATGACACAGTGGTTTTTGACAGAAGATCAGCTCCACTCAGACAGACGGCTCAGAAAAGCCCTCGGTGAATTAGAGTACAACAATGAATAACGGAGGTAAAAGTTATGTCAAAGCAGGATAATATCGAAATCGAAGGTACCGTTGTAGAAGCTCTTCCCAATGCTGCATTCAAGGTTGAGCTTGAAAACGGAAAAGTGATCTTAGCTCATATCTCAGGTAAGCTTCGTATGAACTATATAAGAATATTACCCGGAGATAAGGTTACGGTCGAACTTTCACCCTATGATCTCACAAAGGGACGTATTACTTGGCGTTCTAAATAAAAACCTGATACCGGCAGATGACCGGTTATAAGGCAAACAATATTAGGAGGTATTCACAATGAAAGTCAGACCTTCTGTAAAGAAAATTTGCGAGAAGTGCAAAATCATTAAGCGCAAGGGAAAAATAATGGTTATCTGTGAAAATCCCAAGCACAAGCAGCGTCAGGGCTAAGCCCTTGACCAACAACCTATTAATGGAGGTGCAACTGACAAATGGCGCGTATATCTGGTGTAGACCTTCCCAGAGAGAAGAGAGTTGAAATCGCTCTTACTTATATCTATGGTATAGGTCAGAAAACTGCAAGCGACATTATTAAAGCAACAGGTGTTGATCCCGACATAAGAGTTAAGGATCTCACAGAAGACGATGTTTCTAAGCTTCGTGAGTATATCGACCACAATGTTAAGGTTGAAGGTGATCTCAGAAGAGAAACAGCATTTGATATCAAAAGACTTATTGAAATTGGCTGCTATCGCGGTGTTCGTCACCGTAAGGGTCTTCCCGTAAGAGGTCAGCGTTCAAAGACAAACGCTCGTACACGTAAGGGCCCCAAGAAGACAATTGCTAATAAGAAGAAGTAATGGAGGAGTATCAGTATGGCTAAGGCTGTAGCTAAAAAAGGCGCAACTCGTAAGCGTCGTGAGCGCAAGAATATTGATCGTGGTGCTGTTCATATTCAGTCTACATTCAATAACACAATCGTTACAATCTCTGATACTCAGGGCAATACCGTTTCATGGGCATCTGCCGGTGAAATGGGCTTCAGAGGATCAAGAAAATCCACTCCCTTTGCAGCACAGACAGCTGCTGAAACAGCTGCTAAGATTGCAATGGAGCATGGTATGAAGACCGTAGAGGTATTCGTTAAGGGCCCCGGACAGGGCAGAGAAGCAGCAATCCGTGCTCTTCAGACTGCAGGTCTTGAGGTTACAATGATCAAGGATGTTACTCCTATTCCTCACAACGGCTGCCGTCCTCCCAAGAGAAGACGTGTATAATAGATTACAGGAGGTGTCATAAACTATGGCAAGATATACCGGTGCGGTATGTAAATTGTGCCGCCGCGAAGGCAAAAAGCTCTTCTTAAAGGGTGAAAGATGCTATACCGGCAAGTGCGCAATCGAGCGCCGCAACTATGCACCCGGTCAGCATGGCCAGGGACGCAAGAAGGCTTCTGAATACGGAACACAGCTCCGTGCAAAGCAGACTGCAAGAAGATATTATGGTATAAACGAAGTTCAGTTCAGTAAATATTTTGAAATGGCAGAGAAGCAGACAGGTATGACAGGTGAAAACCTTCTTCGTATCTGTGAAAGCCGTCTTGATAACATTGTTTATCTTTTAGGCTGGGCTTCCTCTCGTGCAGAAGCAAGACAGCTTGTTACTCACGGTCATTTCCAGGTTAACGGCAGAAAGGTTGACATTCCTTCCTATCTCTGCAAGGCCGGTGATGCTCTTTCAATAAAGAAAGAAAGTCTCGACAGCGAAAAGTTCAAGGCTGTTCTCGAAGCTAATGCTTCAAGACCTGTTCCTCAGTGGCTTGAGGCTGCTGCAGAAACTCATACAGCAAAGATTGTTGCTCTTCCTGACAGAGAACAGATTCTTGTTCCCGTTGAAGAACATCTTATCGTTGAGTTCTACTCAAAATAATTAAATCTTGCGTATTTGTTTCTATATTTTTCTGGCGCAGGATTATATCCTGCAATTATAAGGAGGGTTTTGAATGATTGGTATAGAAAAGCCCAGCATAACAACTGTAGATATGAGTGAAGACGGTTCACATGGCATATTTGTCCTTGAACCCCTTGAAAGAGGCTACGGTACAACACTCGGTAACAGTTTACGCCGTGTTCTTTTATCATCACTTACTGGCTACGCCATTACATCAGTAAATATCAATGGTGTACTTCATGAGTTCTCTACAATTGAAGGCGTGAAAGAGGATGTTACAGAAATCGTCCTTAACTTAAAGAACGTTATTCTTAAAATCTTCGGTAACGAACCTAAAAAGATGTATATCGATGTAAGCAATGCTACAGAGATTACAGCCGGAGATATAAAGACAGATTCGGAGGTTGAAATCCTTAACCCCGATTGGCACATTGCTACAGTAAGCCCTGATGCTCATGTCAGAATGGAGCTTACAGCTGATATCGGCAGAGGCTATGTGTCAGCAGAGCGTAATAAAGTATTGCTTAATCCCCCTATCGGCGTTATAGCAATTGACTCTATTTATACTCCTGTTAACAAGGTAAATTATACCGTAGAGAATACCCGTGTCGGCGATATTACCGACTACGATAAGTTAACTCTCGAGGTATGGACAAACGGAACTCTTACTGCAAAGGATGCTGTTTCGTTTGCTGCCAAGATTCTCAACGAACATCTCAATCTCTTCGTTGATCTCTCTGAAGAAGCAGGCAATGTTGAGGTTATGGTCGTTAAGGATACCGATTCTAACAAGCAGACATTAGAGATGACCGTTGAGGAGCTTGACCTTTCAGTTCGCTCATTCAATTGTCTCAAGAGAGCGAATATTCACAAGGTTGGCGATCTGATAGAAAAGACTGAAGAGGATATGATGAAAGTCAGAAACCTCGGCAAGAAATCTCTCGATGAGGTTATTGCAAAGCTTGCACAGTTTGGCTTATCTCTTCGTCAGGAGGATGAATAATCCTTTCACAATCTAACCTTTTATAGGTATTAAGGAGTGATTTTAAATGCCCGGAACCAGAAAGCTCGGCAGACCTACAGATCATCGTAGAGCTATGATGAGAGCTATGGTAACTTACCTTTTGGAAAATGGCAAAATTGAAACCACCGTTACAAGAGCTAAGGAAGTTCGTGCTATTACCGAGAAGATGATTACTCTCGCTAAGGTAAACTCCCTTCACAATAGAAGACAGGCAATGGCTTACATTACCAAGGAAGAAGTTGTTAAGAAGCTCTTTGATGAAGTTGCACCTAAGTACAACGAAGTAAAAGGTGGTTATTGCCGCATCATCAAGACAGGCCCCCGTCGCGGAGACGCTGCTGAGATGTGCATAATCGAACTCATCTGAGTTGATTACCAAAAGCAAGTAATATAAAAAAGCGGAGTACCGAAAGGTGCTCCGTATTTTTTTTATATAGAAAAATTATCCCTCTTCACGGAAAGTTGGGGAATCATATTACTCACTTTAATCATTTTGTACTTCGCACTTGGCCCGCCCGGCGAGGGTTCCCAACGAAAAACAGTCCACCGGACTGTTTTTCTCCACACCTCAGCTATTGGAAGCATAAGAGTTTTCGCACTCTGCGCAGTGCCACAAGAGGCTCTGCCTCTTGACACCGTGAGCTTTTGAAAAAGCTCAAGCAAAACTTTTCCCCGGCACTCCCGTGCCGACATCATTCCCCAACTTTCCGTGAAAAACCTTTTTTTCGAAGAAAACAGGTAACATTATGTCGAACAGGCAAAATTAAGATTTGATTAAGATAAATCTCAGAATATTGCTTGTTATGATGCTGAATGATACAATGAAATCGTATAGGTAATTCAGAGAGGAAGAGAACATTTTGAGTAAAAAGCTTTTTAAGATCGGACTTATAATGATAGCATTGTTGAATTGTTTGTATGTCTTGTTTTTGTTCGGAGGATTGACGCCTGATCCTGTCGGCAATGAAAGAGTAGCCCAATATACCTATATTTTAATAATTTTACCTGTGATCTTAATACTTCTTTGTGTTTGTGCACTTTTTGTAAAGGGAAAAAATATTGAGAAATACAGGAGATGTTCAAAGATATTTGCAGGATTAAGAATAGTTTTCGGTGAGTTTGGTCTTTTTCTTCTTACATTTTTAGAGGAATGGCATAAAAAGGGCGTTTTTGATCCATTGAGCAGCTTTGCCAAACTTGATAGAGACAGCTTATTCTTAGCTTTGGGGGTAATACTTCAGGTCTTGTCCTTGCCGATTATGGGACATTTAACAGCTATGATATTTTTTGAACACACTCTTGAAAAAGAAATGAGAATGAAAAAACTTAAAAACTATAAAATATTACTTGTATGTCTGTCTGTTATTGCCATAATTGGTGTTTCTGTTGCAGGGGTAGTTTTATATAGTCAATATACTCATTAACGGCTTATTGATACGAGGGCGGATAGCTGATCGGTAATAAAAAAATTAGAATGGTTATTGTGCAAAATTACATATTTTGACAATATTTTATGTTGACAATTAACAATTAAAGGATTATACTAATATCTCGGTGCGGTAATTCGTGCCGAATTTTTTTGTTCGGTGATATGAAATGACTAAGGTGATCGATTTTATAAAAAAGAATGTTGTAATGGAAATTGCTTTGTTGGCTGCTGTCGTAACTATGTTTTTTGTCCCTCCCGACAGTCAGTATATCGAATACTTTGATTTCAAAACTCTTTCTTGTCTTTTTTGTGTGCTCGCAGTTGTCTGTGCATTAAAGCATATCAGGTTTTTTTATATTCTTGCAAGGAAGATCGTTGAAAGCTTCGGGAATATAAAGTACTGTGTGCTTTCGCTGGTATATATTACCTTTATCGGTTCAATGCTTATTGCAAATGATATGGCACTTCTTACATTTTTGCCTTTAGGTTATTTTATTCTTGAGGCAACAAAACAGCAGAAATATATGGCTTTTACCTTTATTATGCAGAATATTGCCGCGAATCTTGGAGGAATGCTCACTCCCTTCGGAAATCCGCAAAATTTATATCTTTATACAAAGTTTAATATTCCTAACGGTGAATTCATAAGTATTATGCTACCGCCGTTTATCGTTGCGGTAATAATAATTACCGTGTGCTGTCTTGTATTTGTTAAAAGTGAAAAGCTTGAAATTGAAGGCAGTCCCGTAAAGCTTGATGTGAAGAGAACAGGACTTTATCTTGCTCTTTTCATGCTTGCAATTGCAATTGTTTTCAGATCTGTTCCTTATATTGCCGGTCTCATAATAATCCCATCAGTTTTGCTTATTTTTGACAGAAAAGCGTTAAAAGAGGTCGATTATCCCTTATTACTTACATTTGTGTTTTTCTTTATCTTTGCCGGTAATATGGCAAGGATTGATGTTGTCAGGGAATTATTTTCTTTCTTGTTAAATAAGAGCGTTCTGCTTTTCAGTGTTATATCCTGTCAGTTTATCAGTAATGTACCTTCAGCAATTCTCTTATCGCAGTTTACTGAGAATTATCCGGAGCTTCTGATAGGTGTAAATATCGGCGGAGTAGGCACTCTGATTTCTTCTCTTGCAAGTCTCATCACCTTCAGAGAATATCATAGACACAACCCCAATAAAACGCTTTATTACATCGGTATGTTCTCTTTGTTTAATTTCGGATTCCTTATATTGCTCTCGGGAATTGAAATGGCTATAGTATGATTTTTCGGTGACCTTCTAATGGAGGTCACTTTTTTTCTTACATATTTCCGAGATAATTGACATTTATAAAGTCTGAATGTACAATATATTCAGAAAGTGAACGGAGGTTTTTTTATGAAAAATGAATTAACAGCGGCTAAGCGGTCGGGATTTTCTATGTGGCTTCTTGTATGGGGACTCGGTCTTGCGGGACAGATTTGCTGGAATATTGAAAATCAGTGGTTCAATAATTTTGTTTATGCAAAGATAGGTAAGGATCCTTCTATTGTCACGGGAATGCTGATATGCTCTGCCGCGGCTACGACCTTTGCAACATTTTTCTTCGGCACATGGGCTGACAGAAACGGTAAAAGACGCCACTTCATTTCTGCGGGCTATATACTGTGGGGAATATTTACTATAGCATTCGGACTGACGCAGTTTATCAGCAAGGAAATGTATACTCTTATTGCTGTTTCCGTTGTGCTTGCAGACACGGTTATGAGCTTCTTCGGCTCTATGGGTAATGATGCAGGCTTCAATACATGGACAAATGACATAATGACGGATAAAAACCGAGGCGGCATCGGTGCGGCGCTTGCCACGCAGCCTATATTCGGAACGATACTCGGAACCGTTGTCGGCGGTCTTCTTATCGGCAGTGAAGATAATTATATGCGTCTTTTCGTTGTAATGGGTGTTTTTGTTATTATTTTCGGTGTTATTTCGCTTATTACACTTAACAGCAAGGATGATGTTGCTCCTGTTAAAAAAGGCAGCTTTATGCAGCAATTTCTCAGTGTTTTCAACTTCAGAGAATTCTTCAAACTTAAGGAGCTTGTTATCGTTCATATCGGTATTGCAGTTTTCTTTATAGGTTTTAATGTGTATTTTGCTTATATGGGAAATTATATTATTCATTATCTGGGATATACAGCTGATATGATGGGTATAATTGAAGCAGTACCTCTTGTGCTTGCAATGCTTACAGCGATTCCCATAAGTGTGCTTATAAATAAAAATAAACATCCCTATATTTCTTTTGCCGCAATAGCAATAAATATTATCGGTCTTCTTGTAGTATTTCCGATAACTCCCGAGGATGTAGATCCAACCAAGCTTTTTGACCTGAGACTTTGGACAGGAATCTTCCTTGTAGGTGTCGGTTATATTGCCATACTTCAGACAACAAAGGTGTGGGCGAAGCAGCTTTATCCCAAGGATGCAAAGGGACAGTTTGAGGGAATATGGATATTATTCTTTGTTCTGATACCTATGATCGGCGGATCTCTTATCGGTGAAGCAGTTGTCAAAACAAGCGGAGAGACCTTTATTGAGGAGCTCAGCGGGAAAATGCAGTATATTCCTAACGGTAATATTTTCCTTGTAGGAGCAATTATTATTGTGCTGTCCGTTATTCCCTTTATTTTCACTGTAAAGTATCACAAGATAAGAATTAAGGAAGAGAACAAGTAATAAAATTCAATGCCTTGTGCTTTGAAAATGGAGCAAGACATTGAAAATAAGTAATATTAACAGTTAAATCCTGTTAATAGTAAAAAATACCGTCTGAATCATCAGGCGGTATTTTTGTTATTATATAGAAAATTGCCCGCATTGTGAGTAATCTATATATATATATCAGAATTATGTCCTGTAATCCCAATGATTGGCGGAGGCAGAATGTTATTATATTAAAACTTAACTAAAAAGATCCCTGCCACCGGGCAGGGATCTGATGTTATTGATCTGAAAAAGCGCTGTATACCGTTGATGTATAGTATTCAGAAACGCTTAATGCATCTGAAAGAAGCTTCAGTGTTTCTTTTGTGCAGGGAAGCTGACCGTTGCTGTTAGTACAGCTGATAAACGCCTGATATCTTATCTGATATGCCTTTTCAAGCTTTTCTCTGATATTTCTTGTGCCGATGGTTTCTTTACAGCAGTCAAGCGCACTTTTAAGGTTTTCCGTGGATGTTTTCATATCCTTTATGAATGCTGAAATATTATTTCTTTCAATATCGGCCTTCGCAAGGTCATCGTGGTGTTTTGCCGCATTGAGGTATCCTGTGATCGATTCCTCAAACAGCTCCTTACTGCTTTTTGAAATGCTGCAGTTTTTACAAATATCCGAGTTTTCGAAATCGTGCCCCTGCTTTTTGGCATTTTCTTTTGAACAGATAATGCATACGGACGGTAAATAACAATCACCGTCAGAGTAAATATGCTCTGTGCTGTCATATTCAGCAGTGAAAACCGTATTAGTAAGTGTGCAGCAAAAACGGTATGTTCCGCCATTTTCGCAGCCGTCACCGCTTTGAAGAGAATACTCAAATCTATTAAATACCGGCTTTTCAAGCGAAACCGCAGTTCTTAATGCAAGTCTTGCATCTGCAGAAGAGATATCGCCGTTTCTGTCAAAATCTGCGTAGGGGAAATATTTAAGGGGCAGTCTGTCAAGCCCTACACTGTGTCGCAGAATAAGTCGCGCATCCTCTGCACTAACGGTTCCGTCACCGTTTGCATCACCTAACTGACGGCTCTCTTCAATGCTGCCGCTGATGATATCTTCATTCTGCTGAAGAGAAAATGAAATGTGATCTCTGACAGCCGCACGTTTTGTTGATATTGTGAAATTCAATTCTGCAATTTCAGCTGTGTCGGTATTTTCATTTTTGCTTATAAGAATATCGCAAAGATAGAAGTCATTTTCTGAAGAAAACGGCTCCAGAAAATATCCTGTCAATCGAAATACGCCTTTATCTTTTGTGTAGAAAAGCTCAAAACGAGCTTTGTCTTCACTGTCGGACGCGCTAAAGGAGGAGGAATCAAAGGAAATCCTGTCTGTATCCGTTCCTTCAAAGGATATTTTGTTGAATTTCAAGGCTTCGTTAAAAAGAAGAGTAAGATCTACGGAGAGAACATCGTCAGGCTTTGTGATATATACTGAAATAACATAATTGTCCTCAGTTGAGGATAGCTTTACTTTAAGCTCGGGATGCTTTGCCGCGTTTGAGATAAAAGAAAAAGACAGAAGAAGGACAGTGCAGGCAAGAAGACAGGATAATAATTTCCTAAGACCGTATTGCATTTGATATCCTCCGTTCTGTGACAGTTTCAAAAAACGGTCTCCGCAGTATTGAACACGGAGACCGCAAGATCAGATCATTTTAGTCTTTGATAAGTCTGATAAGCTCCTGGAAAATAACCCAGAGTCTGGAGCTCTTGATAGCGAAAATGAATTCCTTGAGAGTGTCGATCTCTTTTTCGTAGTCAGGCTTTTCTTCGCCGTTATCAATAACGAGTGCCTGAGAAATAGTCATACCGCCTTCACCGAGAAGCTCAGCTCTTACATAAAGGAAATCTTCAGCGCCTTCAATAGTGTCAAGGTCGAGAGTTACGGGAGCATCAGCAATAGCCGTGTTCATAATAACCTTGCCGTTAGCGATCCACTGAAGGTTATCGGAATTCTCAGCCTCTACAGTTATCTTATGTCCGTCAACCTTGATGTTTGTGAACATAGGATAGGGGAGTCCCTGATTGCCGCAATCGAAGCCTTCCTTGGGGCCGATTTCGAAGTCATTGCCTCTGAGATTTCTTGTTGTTGAGAAGAAAGCACCGTTCATCATTGTCTTTTTGATATTAGCAACGTTGTTTTCTTCCATCATAAATGTCATAAATGATGAGTCAACCTTGTCGGTGCTGTGAGCGTCTGTATTTGAATAACCGAGAACAGTCTTGCCGAAGGGAAGAGTGTACATAAGAAGGTTATCCCAATAGATTCTGTCATAGCCGGTTGTGCCGTTGTCCTCGTTGAAAACCTCGGTGCCGTAGCAGGAATCATATCTTAAAATGATGTCTGCAACAAATTCAATGTTTTCAGGATCGTTTACAGCCTCGGGATTTGCATTTGTCTCAAATAAGTCACCGGGATGGTTGATGTGAGAGATGCCGCCGTTCTTTTCTGTGAACTTAACAGCAAATTCATAGCCGTTTTCAAAGCCTGCAAAGCCTGTGCCTACTCCCTCGGGAAGGAAGTATCCGTTTACATGGGACTTTGTAAGTGTCATATTATTAAGCTCATTAGCGCCTATAACACAGGTCATACCTGCGCCTCTGTCGTTATATGTGCCGCTTGTGATTCCTTCAAATTCTTCATCTGTAAGAACTGTGTATTTATTGCCGATGATGGGCTGATAGAGATAAAGAGCAGGAAATCTGGGAGCTCTGTTCCACTCAACACCGGTAACACCGTGGTCAGCCTGTGCAACAAAATCGTAATCCTGAGCATAGTATTCCTTGATCATTGTTGCAAGATCAACATCTGCATCGGAAAAAGTGGAATGTGTGTGAAGAGTACCCTTGTATGCACCCCAGGCGTTGTCACCTTCCCAGATGACATCCTCATAAGGTGAAACGATAGTGTAATCTGTTTCAGCTGCACTTACTGCAAAAACGCCTATCTGTAAAACGATAAGTGTTGTGAGGATGAGTGCAAAAACTTTTTTGATGTTTTTCATTATTCTTTTCCTCCATACAAAAAATCCGTACTTAAATGATACAATAAGTACGGAGAAAAGTCAATAATTTTATTATTGTTATCCTTCTGAAACCGAAGGATCGGGAAGATCTACCACGGTTATTTCGTAGCCTAATGCCGGTATGATCTTTTCCGTAAGATCAGCTGTTGAAAATCTGAGTGTCGTTGTGTTTATGCAGGGATGCACACCGATATCGGGAATATCAAGAAGATCCTTATCAATGAGAAGCTTTACCTTCTTTTCCGTATCATTCATAAGTCCCATAACGCTTACGGAGCCGGGAGTAATATCAAGATATTTCTCCATGTTTTCGGCACTTGCAAAGGAAAGTCGGGATGAATTTATCTGCTTAGAGAGAAATTTTGTTTTGAATGCCTTTTTTCCGGGCATAAGAAGAAGATAAAAGGCTGTAGCCTGAGCATTGCAGAGAAAAAGATTCTTGCATATCTCAGCGCCGAGCTTACCCTCTATCAAAGCACATATCTCCATTGTGTCGGCACTGTCGTGGTCAACACCGCAGACAGGGATCGAATGCTCCTCAAGAAAGCTGTAAACGCGGTTTTCCTTCGGCAATCTTCCTTCGGGGGACGGAGCCCTTGTAAATAATTCGGAAATATTCATTTATTTAATTCCTCCGCGATATTCATTAATCTTTTGAATCGGTGATTTACTCCCGATACACTTATTGATTCGGAAAGCATTTCTGCAATTTCGGAGGTGCTCAGCTGTCTGTCGGAGTATCTCAGCTTTGCAATCTCCTGAAGCTCGGGCGGTAATGCGTCGAAACCGATCCTTTCTTTAATAAGAGCTATCGCCTCATACTGCTTTGTTGCGGCGGCTATGGTCCGTGCAAGGTTTGCGTTTTCAAAATTCACCTTTCTGTTCACCGTGTTTCTTATGTCCTTATAGACCTTTGTGCCGAGGAACTGAAGGGATTTTTCGGTAGCTCCCATTATTGCGAGCACGTCCTCAATATCATTGGAATTTTTGAAATAAACCGTATATGAGCCGCTTCTTTTTGTTGATTTTGGTGTAGGATCATATTCATCAAAGAGTTTTATAAGATCATCTGCAAGTCCTTTTGTTGAAACAGAGAATTCAAGATGATACTCTTTTTCAGGATCAGTGACTGTACCGCAGGCAAGAAAGGCTCCTCTGATAAATGCCGAAAAGCAGCACTGATTCTGGATGTTTGCAAAATTTATTCGCTTTTTTGAAAGAGAATCGGTAATCCATAGCTTTTCAAAGAGCGTGTCAATGATTTTCTTATTATCGACAAACACCTTGTATTTGCCGCCTGCTGTCTCTATGGGATCTGTGATATAGCCTGTGAGATAGCTTATCGCTGCACAGTAAATATCTGCGATATCGGAATTTTCCGTAAGTATTGAAATCTCATTATCAGAAAAAGCCCTGCTGAACAGCAGTAGCCCGTAGCATTGGGCATGCATACAGCAGGGTTCATTTGAGATTGATAATAATTCACTTTTTACTTCGCTTGAAAATGACATATTAACGATCCTTCAGAATTTCAACTTCGGGTTCCAGTATAACACCGTGTTTTTCTGCAACCTCATTTTTTATTATCTCCATTAATGCTGTAACATCGGAAAATGTAGCATCTCCCGTGTTGATAACAAAGCCTGCGTGCTTAGTGCTGACTGAAGCACCGCCTACGGCTCTTCCTTTGAGTCCGCATTGATCTATATGTGCTGCGGCATAGCCGACTTCAGGTCTTTTGAAGGTACTGCCTGCACTGGGGAAATCGAGAGGCTGGGAATTTTTACGCTTTTCCATAAGCTCATCCATTTTTGCACGGATCTCTTCACTGTCTCCCTTTTCCAGCTTGAAATAAGCGGCTGTGATTATTCTGCCGTTTTTCATAAAGGATGTGTTTCTGTAGCTCAATGTAAGCTCATCGGCAGGTGTTTCTTCTGCATTTCCCTTGCTGTCAATGCTTCTTACCGACATAAGCACATTTTTTATTTCACCGCCGTATGCACCTGCATTCATATACACAGCACCGCCGACACTTCCCGGAATTCCGTATGCAAATTCCAGTCCCGTAAGAGAGTGAGATAAAGCGAAATTGCAAAGCTTAGTCAGGGATACACCTGCACCGCAGGCAATAATTCCGTCACCGAGATATAAAAGATCCGAAAGACCGTTCATCAGCTTTATTGTTATTCCCCGAAGTCCGTCATCGGAAATGAGAACATTACTGCCGTTTCCCAATATATAATAAGGTATATTTCTTTCATCGGCATATTTCAGTACCGATGAAAGAACCTTTTCATTTTTAGGAACTACAAGTATTTCAGCATTTCCGCCTATTCGGAATGAGCAGTGATTCTTCAACGGCTCATCTGCAAGAATAAGACAGCTTTCATTTTTGAAGTTTGCAGTAAAGGATTTCTGGAGATCAGTCATATAATCACTCAAATTAAAAATTATTCGTCAAGAAGAGCAGCGCCGATTATACCTGCATCGTTGCCGAGCTCTGCGGCAACAAGCTGAGTCTGCTTCTTTGCGTGGATTGAATATACTTCAGAGGGAAGTAATTTACGAACGGGGGCGAGGAGATTTTCCTTTTCGTTTCCGACGCCGCCGCCTACACATACCATGTCGGGCTGGAATATGTTAATAATGTTTCCGATTCCGCAGGAAAGCATATGTACATAGTAATTAACTACCTGCTGAGCTGTAGCATCGCCCTTTCTCATTGCATCAAAGGCTGTTCTGCCGTTTACCTTGTTGATATCGTTTCCGACGATATCCCACATAAGGGAATTGAAATTCTTTCTCATAGCCTCCTTTGTTTGAGCGATAAGGGCAGTAGCTGAAGAATACTTTTCCCAACAGCCCTTTCTTCCGCAGTTGCACTGAAGTCCGTCATATACGAGAACAGTGTGTCCCATTTCACCTGCTGCATAGTTTACACCGGTAACAAGCTTGCCGTTTACGATAATTCCGCTTCCGACACCTGTGCCGAGTGTTATCATTATGAAATCCTTAACGCCCTTGCCGCAACCTGCAATCGCTTCGCCGAGAGCGGCACAGTTAGCATCATTATCAAAATAAACCTTTTCAAAGCCGAGTCTTTCTCTGAGAAGCTTGTAAGCGGGAACATTATTGAAGCCAAGGTTGTTTGCAAATTCAATAAGCTCATCGCCCTTGTTGACAGAACCGGGTGTGCCTACACCAATAGATATGATATCATCATTTGTAATATGAATCTGGCTCATTGCCTCTTTTACGGCATCAGCCATATCGTCAAAAATAAACTCTGCTTCACGGGGAGCATTGGTCTTTCTTGAAGCCTTTGCTACGATTTTATTATTTTCGTCGATAATACCGACTACGATATTTGTTCCTCCGAGATCTATTCCTACTCTGTACATTGTGATTTCCTCCATAAATAATATTTGCTTTTTTATATTTTTAATGCCATACTTCTATGACATTAGATTTTCCTTGTGATTCTGTGTCATCCACCATGCCAAGGCTCTGAAGAAGCTCCTTCGTTGCGTTATATCCCATTCGCTTCTGTCGGTTGTTCATAGCGGCACATTCAATTATGATAGCAAGATTTCGGCCGGGCTTAACGGGAACCGTTATAGCAGGGATATTGAGACCGAGTATCTCCATATATTCCTCTTCAAGCCCCAGTCTGTCATAAACCTTGTTTTCATCCCAGAGCTCAAGATTGATAATAATATCGATCTTTTCCGTCATCTTTACTGCGCCTATACCAAAGAGATTACGTGCATTTATAACGCCTACACCTCGAAGCTCCATAAAGTGTCTTATGTTTTCCGGTGCCGTGCCTACAAGACTTTTTGATGATACCCTTCTGATCTCAACGGCATCATCGGCAATAAGACGGTGTCCTCTGTTTATAAGCTCAATTGCCGTCTCACTTTTACCGACACCCGAATTACCTACAATAAGTACACCTTCGCCGTAAACCTCAACGAAAACACCGTGGCGCGTTATTCTTTCCGCAAGCTCAACACCGAGGTAAGATATAAGTGTTGACATACAGCCTGAGGTTGAGTCCGCAGATTTGAGAACGGGAACCTCATGCTTTTTTGCCAGCTCCATAAATTCAGGCATAGGATCTATGCTTCTTGTACTGATTACACAGCTTGGCTCATAAGAGAAGAAGTGCTCAAGGCACTCTGTTCTTTTTTTAGCAGTAAGACTGTTGATAAAACCGAATTCCGTAAGTCCGAAGAACTGTATACGGCTGGGATCAAAAAAATCGTGATATCCTGCAAGGATAAGTCCCGGACGGTTTACATCCTTTGATTTTACAAAAAGCTCATTGAGCTCTTTCGGTGCATACAGAACCTCAAGTGCATTGTATTTTACTAATTTCTGAAGAGAAACCGAATATTCTTCTGCCATATAAAGTTCCTCCGATCATAATTTGTAGATAAGATTATTTTGTACTTCGTAATAATGCTTTGAGGGAACGGTAACCTTTGTACCGTTGGTAAGTGTTACAAAAACATCTGTATCTGTGTGATTGTTGATTATTGCCGTTGAGTTTCTTGCTATTATTTTAGAAACGGAAGGATCGTTGATATTGAGTACGGCATTCTTTCCGATTATATAAATGCAATCAACTTCTGCATTTATATCAGCCGTTATATCTGTGCCGTTGATAATGATATTTTCTGTTTTTGCTTCGGCATTAAAGCCGTCAGATGCTCTTTCGAGAACTACCGTGCTGACAGCTGATGAAATAGTAACAGAGCCGACAGTTTTTATTGTAACGGTTTTTTCGATAGGTGCATCGTGTTTTATTATAATGTTTTCGGTTCCGTTATATGCAGCAGCAGATGTTTCCTGATTTGTAAGCACCTTGCTGAAGGCTTCTGATGTCGCAACACTTTTTGAATTTTCCGATACTGAAAGCTGTTCTTCTATCTTATCGTAGACTTCTTTGATGTTATCGGAATCGGCATCGCTTTTTATTGTAGCCTCTTCACCCTTCGTTGTAAAAAGAGAGTTGCAGCCGCTGAAGGAAAATAATGAAAGGGCAACAAGAATAAATGCTGTGATTCTTTTTTTCACGAAAATTCCTCCTGTATTAATGTATTTCGGAATCCGTTGAAAAGCTCCCGATAAGTTTATAAAGCCGGAGATAAACACTCCGGCAAAAGTATGTATTCTTCAGATGATCAGGCGGCTGTTGTTTCTTCAGCTGTTGCTGTTGTGTCCTCATCTGCTACTGTTGTTTCTTCAATTGCTGCTGTTGTTTCTTCAATTGCTGTTGTTTCCTCTGCAACAGTTGTTTCTTCTGCAGTAGCTTCCTCTGTGCCGGTTGTTTCTTCGGAATCCTCTGCTTCCTCTTCATATGTGAATTCATATGTCACTGTCTGAGTAAGATTGAATACAACCTCAAGTTTTCCGTATTCGCTGAGAGCGCCTACGCCTTCAGCCTGTGCAGTAACTGTCATTTCCTTCTGGAATCTTACAAATGAGAGTCTTCCTGTTTCAAGATCGGCATCCGATGTGATGGTGCACTTGTTATAATCAACCTCGTAATCGGAAACTGTGATGTAATCCTTTACATTTTCAAAATTCTTAAGAACATCTGCTTTATCCTTAAGAGTGCCGAAAACAGCTTCGATTGTTGCATCTTCTGCAAAAACTACTGTTGTTTCTTCTTCGACCTCACCGTTTTCATTTGTCTCATACTCTGTTCCGTCAGCAGCTGTTACATCAAAGAATTCAAATGTAAGATGTAAGCAATTGTCACTGATACGGTCTTCAGTTACAATATTGCCGTCTGCATCTGTTACCTCTGCACCTTCTGCATCGGTTACGTTCTCGGTAACCATGTTTCTTGAGAATGTATAATTAAGAACGAATGCCTCGTCAAGTGCATTGAGAAGGGGAGACGCATCCTTTTCAATAACGTTTGACTGACTGCCGGGATTTGCAGACATAATGAAGTTTTTAAGCTGACCTGCAGCAGAATCAAGGATACCTGCTTCACTGCCGTCCTTGAGAACCTCGGGGGTGCCTGCGGAATAACCGATATTTTCCTTTATCTCAATTGCTTCTGCTTTTGATGCAGCGAGCATTTCGTTGAACTGAGTTATAAGCTTCTCTGCTTCGGGAGAATCGTGAATTACTATTTTATCTGCATTCATTGCATTTTCTCTCATAGCCTGAAAAATTGAGCATGAAGAGAAGGAAAGGACAAGAAGTGCTATTGATACGAAGGAAATAATTGTTTTTAATGTTTTTTTCATTATATTCTGCTCCTTTTAAATTATACATTAGTAAGTATAACAGATGCTGATCGGATTTGCAAGAAAAAAAGTGTGAATGAAAGAATAATATGACAAAAAAAATTGCAGCAGATAATGAATCTGCTGCAAAAATATTAATCGTAGCTTTCCTGTAAGCCTTTTTCATCAAAAAGGAAAACGGTTTCAAGAGCGATCTCAACCCCCTTTTCAATTGTCTTGAGGTTAAGTATATCTGCCTTATCGTCTCTTGTGTGATAATACTTGGGAGGTCCGGGGTTCATTGCGGCAAAGGTAGTTGCATGAATGCCTGCCTGTGTCATTGCCGCTGCATCGGAAGCACCTGCAAAAAGAAGAGCATAGGGAAGATTTACTCCTGCTAGCTCGCCGCCCTTCTTAAGAAGCGCACATGCCTTTCTGCAATGCTTTGTAAGTCCGGACATATCTCTGTGATAGATTGCCATATCATCATAATCTGTAATTGTATCAAAGGCAATGAAAACAGTTTCAACCTCGGAATTTTTGAATTCGGGATGAAGCTTTGCTGCAGCCTTTGCACCTCTGAGACCTTCCTCTTCAGCACCTGAGAACATTGCAATGACCTCGGTGTTTTCAAAGCGGATGTTGTTATCTCCCATAAACTTAAGCACTGCGGCGCCTGTCATACAGCCTGTGAGATTGTCGTTTGCTCCGTCAACGCAGATTTTATAGTTCATAAAAATAACGAGACCGACATATCCGGGAATGAACGCACAGTCGATCCAGAGAAGAGCGGGAACGATCTCACCTGTAACGAGCATATATATTGTAGTTATAACAGTATATACAAGACCGACTGCAGGGTATACATAAGCGACATACATAAGAGGCGCACCGCCGATATGTGTAAAACGCCACTCGATTGACGAGTCTGAATGACCTGCAATAATAATTCTTCTTTTTGTTTCGCCTGCTGCTTTTCTGATGCAGTATGTATTGTGAGATGTTACCTTTTTGAAGAACGGGTCAATGACCGGCTTATAAAAAAGGAACTCACCGAATATCATAATTGCAGTAAGTACACAGAAAACTGCGGCAACGATAGGTGCATAGAAAACCTCAGGGAAAAATGCATTTGAAATGCCCACAACAAGGGTTATCAGCATAAAGATTCCTGCAAGTCTCAGCCAACCGAGAAATGCTCTGTGGGAAACCTTGAATTCCTCCTGCTTTACCTCATCGGCTGCGTCGCCGACCTGATTTGCCATAAAATTCTGAGCATCAAGCTCAGCCTTTGTGCCTGCTTCTCTGGGACCGATTTCCTGGCAGACTTTTTTGATCGTCCTCGCGGCAAAATTTGCATACATGCGAAGACCTGATCTAAAATTCGGGATACTCTCCGAAGCTCTCATAGGGATATCTCCTCCAAAAATGTTTATAGGGAATTTTAACATATTTTCCGACACTTGTCGAGAATAAAACATACTAAACATAATTTATTTTATTGTAAAAAATAAACAAAAAAATTATTTTTGTTGTTATTGTGCCGGATCAAGTTATTGCATTGAATTGCCTTCTTTTCTGAAAAAATGCTGTTTGTTGCATTAATCATGCCGTACGGATAAGCCTGTGAGCCTTTTGGTAACCTGTTATATAATAATAAAAGAAACGGCATTTTCCTTAGTGGAAAGCTACCGTTTCTCTTTTATTATTACGAGGAAGAAGCAATCAGCTCCTCGTAACAGGCGGTCTCTTAACTAAAAGACCGCTTACTTCATACCGTTTTCGTATGCTTCGATCATTTTCTTAACCATCTGACCGCCGACAGAACCTGCCTGACGGGATGTGAGGTCACCGTTGTAACCCTGCTTGAGGTTTACACCTACTTCTGAAGCAGCTTCCATCTTAAACTTGTTAAGAGCTTCTCTTGCTTCGGGTACAAGACTTGAATTACTACCCTTCATTATGCTTCACTCCTTTTGCAAATCTGTTTACTTGCATTTGCATTAGTATTATGCACACAATGAGTCCGTTTATTAAAAGGAAATTTCTGTATTTTTATCGGAAATTAAGGTGTGTTTTTTAACAGCCTGATATTCTTCAGAAAATATCTGATTTTTCCCGTCGCTGTGTGCTGAGATTATTTTGTCGCATCTGCTTCAATATATAACAGGAAATTAAAGGAAATCAGAGTAGTTTATTTTTCTTTTATTGAAGGTATTACGCGCCTTAAAACAGTTATTATAAAAATGCTTTTCATTTTATAAAAAATGCTTATTCTTTATACTCCGTAAGAATTTATTATTGCTTCGGCTATTGAAAGCTTTGATTTTCTTGATTCCATAGCTCTTCTTTCAATGTATTTGTGAGCCTGCTCCTCTGTCATTGAGAATGAGCCTATAAGTATCAGCTTTGCGCGGCTTATAACCTTCAGCTGAGTAATGGATGCATTTTCTTTTCCGTCAGTAGTCCTGAAGCTTCTCAGCTTTTTTGCCGTCGCAGTAAGAAGATTAAGCGACTGAGATAGCGTTTCTGCCGACGTGGGCTTTTGCAGAGTAAGTATTCCGGTATTTACAGTTTTAAGATTTACCTGCTCGTAAAAATCCTTAGATATAAGCATAAGCAGAGGATAATCCTTATCTACGGCACAGTTTATGGCAAAATCAAGGCCGAAGCCGTCAGACAGTGGAGTGTTGACTATTACAGCCTGAATGCTGTGTGTCAGAAGAATTCTTTTTGCGTCTGAGGAGCTGTTGGCAAAATGTGCTTTTATTCCTGTCGTCTGAGGTATCAGAGTGAGCAGAGAATTATAGAATTTTATACCGCCGGATGCAACAAGAATGTTTATGCTGTTATCCATCGCTCTGCCCTCCTGACGTTTTTTTTGCGGTTTTTCTTTACAATATGCCGTTATTGTTATATTATATACTAAAGTTGCAGAATTTTCCATAGCAATTTTTTGTTATATAGGAAATTGCTCGCAATGTGAGCAATTTAGCTTATAACAAGAAACACCTACAGCCCCCAAGATTGGGGGCAGGGCGTTGACAAATAGTAAGATTTTTTCTTATTATATAGGAAATTGCTCGCGTTGTGAGCAATTTAGCTTATAACAAGAAACACCTACAGCCCCCAAGATTGGGGGTAGGGCGTTGACAAATAGTAAGATTTTTTCTTATTGTATAGGAAATTGCTCGCGTTGTGAGCAATTTAGCTTATAACAAGAAACACCTTTTCGCCCCAAAGATTGGGGGACGGAGGGTTGAAGCAGAATGCTTTTTATACGGAGGTAGTCTTATGCAGAATAAGCTTTCGTTTTATATTCTGACAGACACACATTATCTGTCAGAGGCAATGTGGGAAGAAGGGGAAAGCATAAATAACCGTGAAAAGGGCGATCAGATCGCAATAAAATGCACTCCCTATGTTTTAAGATCCTTCTTAAATAAGATAATTCAGGATAAGGAGACCCCCTATGTTATAATAACAGGGGACCTTATTAATAACGGTGACCGTCAGAGCCACGAGGATTTCAAAAAAGAGCTTAAGCTTCTTACAGATGCAGGCAAAACTGTTTTTGTTACCTGTGCAACGCATGATTATGCAGGGCTTGGTGATGATGAAAATATTTTTCATCCCGTATACTATAAGAAGGACGGCTGTATTCCCGCTGAGCGGGTGTATAAGACAGAGCTTCCGTCTCTTTACTATGATTTCGGACATAAATATGCTGACAGCATAGATGAAGAGAGCGGCTCATATTCCGTTTCATTCCCCGGCGGATTCCGACTTATTGCAATTTATGACAACGGAAACGGCAGAAGCCATTGCGGCTTGTTCGATAACGGCTTTGCGTGGCTTGAGAATGAGCTGAAAAAGGCAAATGAAAATTCGGAAACGGTTTTTCTTGCCGTTCATCATCCCGTTATTCCTCCCTGGCAGGTCTATTGTGATGTTGCTGAATTTGAAATGTTCGGCGGATATAAAAGACTTCGGGAAATAATGTGTGAATACGGTGTAAGAGTAATATTTACCGGACATACGCACGTGCACGGTATCAAGGAATATAAGAACGGTAACGGCAGAAGCTTTTATGATATAACCACAAGCGCTCTTCCCGCTGCAAAGGGAAGAATGAGAAAGGTAGTTTTTGATAAAACTGAAGGCAGCTGTACCGTTGAAAGCATCTCGATAGATAGAATAGACGGTTATGATACGGGAGGACTTTCTGCAGAGGAATATATTTACCGTCTGAACTTCGGAGGACTTATAGAAAATAGTCTGCCGCTTGCAAAAACAGACTATGAAGCTTTTATTGAAAATATTTCTCATGTGTTTAATCCTTCCGTTCTTAAAAAGCATCCTTTCGCGGCAAAAAGGCTTATATCTGTTTTTAACAGACTCAGAATGAGTACCGTTGCCGCATTTGCGGGAAAATATGCCGATATAACAAAGGGAGATAAGCTGAGACTTAAAAATGTTTATGTGAAAACGGTTGCATGTTGTGTGCTCGCCCACGTGTTCTCGGGGGATGCTCCGTATTATCCCGATACTGCTGAATATAAAGTAATTTCAGGGGCAATAAACAAAGCCGTCAGGCTTGCAAAACGTTTTGGCTATGATATAGATGCCCTTGTTCCGGGTTCCCGCACGGCACTTGAAACGGCAAATGATTTTTTGTATAATACAAGAACGGGAAATGACAGTTATATAAAGTTTTTTTTGGAGGACTAAGAAATGATCAAATTTGATTGCGATTATCTTGAGGGAGCACATCCCAGAATACTTGATGCTCTTGTAAGAACAAATTTTGAGCAGACTCCCGGTTATGCGGTGGATGATTATTGCAAAGAGGCAAGAGAGCTGATAAAGAAGGAGTGTAAAGCAGAAAATGCAGATGTGCATTTTATTGTGGGCGGAACCGGTACAAACGCTACTGTAATTGCAGCCTCCTTAAAGCCATATCAGGGAGTGGTGTGTGCTGTCAGCGGACATATCAATGTGCACGAAAGCGGAGCTATAGAAGCAACGGGACATAAGGTTATCGGTCTTCCCTCTGATGACGGCAAGCTTGAAGCTGATATTCTTGAGGAATATTGCAGAAAATATTGGGCAGACAGCACATATGAGCATATGGTTCAGCCGGGAATGCTTTATATATCACAGCCAACGGAAAACGGAACTCTTTATAAGGCTGAGGAATTAAAACGCCTCAGAGAAATATGCGACAATTATTCAATGCTTTTATATGTTGACGGAGCAAGAATGGGTTACGGACTTATGTCAGAGGGAAATGATGTGACATTGCCGCTTCTTTCTGAACTTGCCGACGTGTTTTATATCGGCGGCACAAAGGTCGGTGCACTTTTCGGTGAGGCTCTTGTTATCGTCAATGACAGTCTTAAAAAGGATTTCCGTTATATGCAGAAGCGTCACTGCGGAATGTTTGCCAAGGGCAGACTTCTGGGACTTCAGTTCAGAGAGATGTTTATTGACGGACTTTATTATGAGATGGGTGCTCACGGCATAAAGAGTGCATACCGTGTGAGAGATGCATTCAGAAAAGCAGGCTTCCCGTTCCTTTATGAATCCTCAACAAATCAGCAGTTCCCGGTGCTTCCCGATACAGTGCTTGATATCCTTTCTGAGAAGTTTTCCTGGGATTATTGGTGCAGAGTGGACGAAGAGCATTCCTGTGTTCGATTTTGCACATCGTGGGCAACAAAGGAGGAAAACATTGTTGCTCTTGAAGAGGCTCTCAGTGAGTTCTCAGCCAAGGAAGAATAATTTTATCAGCTTCATATTTGATCTTTCAGCTTTGGTTCAGATGACACCTTTCATTGTGAAGGTGTCATTTTTTGGTTTTTCACGGAAAGTTGGGGAATGATGTCGGCACGGGAGTGCCGGGGAAAAGTTTTGCTTGAGCTTTTTCAAAAGCTCACGGTGTCAAGAGGCAGAGCCTCTTGTCGCACTCCGCAGAGTGCGAAAGCTCTCAAGCTTGCAATAGCGCAGGAGGGGAGAAAAACAGTCCGGTGGACTGTTTTTCGTTGGGAACCCTCGCCGGGGGTTCCCGAGTGCGAAGCACAAAATGATTAAAGTGAGTAATATGATTCACCAACTTTCCGTGAAGAACATTTTTTTTCGTGAAAATAAAAAAGGAAGACAACCCTTTGCAGGTGTGTCTTCCTTTTTCGTTTTTTGGGGATTTATTTTGTTTTGATTATATCCAGTCTTTTATCTGTGCGGGATTTTCAAAAATATCATCCATTCTTTTTAAGAAGGGAACGATATCTCCGAAGTCAAGGGCACGGTGGTCAAAGGCGATACAAAGAGGAATCACCTTTCTTATAGCAATTTCCTTGCTTTCGTCTTCTTTGGTGATAACTACCGCTTTATCCTGTGCAGAGCCGACTGCGATAGCGGTGACCTGAGGAGGAACTATCTCAAGAAGAGTGCAGGCACCTTTTTGCTGCGGATAAAGGGAGCCTATATTTGAAATCGTTATGGTGCCGGGCTCAAAATCGTATTTTGTAAGACGCTCCGTATCGGGGATGCTCTCATATTCCTCTTTTTCTTTGCCTTTAAGTGTTCTTACCTTATGCTTTCCGAGCTTTGCGCCGAGTATTCTTCTTGCCGCAACATCTATCTTGCCTTTTTTCAGCTCACCGATGGTTTTATTGAAGGAGATGTCATACATTGCTTCGGTAAGATTTGTTTTTTCTGCACGTCTTCTGATATCCTCGATATATTCTGTCATTTGTGTCATAGACTTTTTATGAAAGCCGTGAAGATTTACCGTCATCATCTCATCATTTGGCAATATCATCGGCATGGATATTGAGATCTTTTCGTGAGTAGTGAGCTTACCCTTGACGTAATGTCTGTCGTAATCAAGAACTGAATTCATCTTTATTGCGGCTTTGAGTCCTTCTGTCAGTACCTTGATCATAAGAGTATTAAAGGATATACCGAGAGGCTTTACTTCTTCGGCATAAAAGCTGCAAAGAGCCTCTGCATCGGGTTCATACATATATGTAACATGGGGGATCTCACGCCAGGATTGTGTTGTCATTGCGGCGACCATTTTTCTTTGAATGCCGAAATGTGATGTGAATTGTCTTGCCATATCTTTGCCTCCCGTTCAATTCCATTATATGGGATTATATCAGAAAAAATATAAAAATTCAATTAAAATATCCGACATAATTTGCTCTTGGTGTCAATTAAAAGTAAATAATTTGTGAATAATATATAATAGGTGTAAAACTTGTTTGATTATAATACACAAATTAAATATTTTGTTGTTTCAGAAATAAAATGCTTGTTTTTGTTGTTTTCTTGACAGTATATTAAAAATCGTTTCATTTATTGATCCGTAATCAATAATGAATATAACGGCAGATACTTTCTGAAAATAACTGATACAGCGCTTTCAAAGGAGGCGGAAAGCAAAAAAAGATGTACCCTTGCAGGTACATCTTCCGATTGTTGATAAACTATAAATTATGCACAGTAATAATACAGTCATTTAAGTTCAGACAAAAAATACAATTGCCGAGGTATATGTTATTGTGCTGTTTTGTTTGTCATCAATCTGCTGCTGAGCCTTAAGACAGATTAAGCTCTGGACTTTGCAAAGCATTCGCTGCAGAGAACAGCTCTGTCATCACGGGGCTTGAAGGGAACCTTTGCTTCGCCGCCGCACTGGCTGCATGTGGTTACAAAGTATTCTCTTTCACCTTTTGCTGCCTGCTTACGGGCATTACGGCAATCTTTGCAGCGCTGGGGTTCGTTAACGAAACCTTTTTCTGCGTAGAATTCCTGTTCACCTGCTGTGAAAACGAATTCGTTACCGCATTCTTTGCATTGGAGTGTCTTGTCTTCGTACATTTTGCTACCTCGCTAAAATAAATTTCCGTGAAAAACCTAATAGTCATCACAGGTTTATATCACACAGCTTTCACTGTTATGATCACTTATTATTCAGAAATTTGCTGAGTTTACCGCGTATTCTCTGTATGGCATTATCAACAGTCTTTTCAGAGACAGACAACTTCCGTGCGATCTCTCTGTAAGAATTATCCGCAAGATAAAGACGGATAACGGAGAATTCAAGCTCTGAAAGCTCGGTTTTAAGAAAGGTGTTGATGCCTGATGCTCCCTCACGGGAAATTATGCTGTCCTCAAGTGAGGTTACAGAGGGGATATCTATATCATTAAGTGAAACGACACCGCCCTTGGGCGTATGCTTTTCTCTTGTTGCTGATCTGATTGCGGTTTTTATATTGTTTGAGATACATTTTGAAGCAAATGTTCTGAATGCTGTATTCTTGTCATCACGAAAAGAATATATAGCGGACAGAAGCCCTAAAAGTCCTTCCTGAAATAAATCATCAAATTCAAGAGAAGCAAGGGCACAGTAAGCGGCAAAACTGGAAGCAAGCGCAGCTGCAGTTATTTTTACGGTTTCACGGTATCTTTCAATCAGAAGCTTTTCTGCTTTGAGTACACCGGACTGAGCAAGCTTTACCAAAACTTCATCAGTAGAATGTATAATATCATCCGGTAATGAAATCATATCTTACCCTCTTTAACAATATAACAAGTTTATCATACTTAATAAAAATTCTTTTGTCAAGAGTCGCAAGGGGCTTTTTTGCTCATTTTTTACGATTTTTTTAATAAAATTGCTGTTTTTTTTATGTAAAGAGTAATTTTTTATAGGAAATCATTAAAGATTATCAAAATGCATATTGCGGATATTAATAAACTCATCATAAAAAAGTAAAAGCATTCTGTGTCAGTCCCTCTGCTCATTTTTTTCGGATGATCGGGATTTTGCACAATGCGAGCAATTTCCTATTTAATTAAAAAGCAGGCTTTCTGTGAAAGCCTGCTTTGATCAATATTTAAAGGGAGTATTTTATCAGAAGAGATTTCCGAAAAATCTCATTATGATTGCAAACCAGTTGTTGAATTCAGCAAAGAGAAAATCAAGAACGCCGAGGTTTACATATGAGCCCTTTACGGGATCTGCCGTTCCTGCCTTTGCATCTGCATCAAGAAGGAAGGCCTGAGTGTAAACTATACCGCCCTCACCGAATACCTCAGCTCTTACATAGTCGCCGAGCTCATCGCTGTAATCATTAAGATCAAGCGTTGCTTCGTCTGCCTTTTGTGTGCAGATAAGCTCACCGCCGGAAATCCAACGGACTATAAGAGCATCGGTCGTGTTGATCGTAATTTCATCTGTATCCTCATTTACTTCAATAGAGGAGATACGGGGATCCGCCTTGGCTGTGTTATAGCCCTCGTCATCAAGAGTTGAATAAGTGATTCCGATGCTTTCGTCAGCATCATATTCACCGTTTTCAATGCCCTCGATCTTTGCAGCCATTGAAGCTACAGTACTGTTAACCTTGTTGTAAAGCTCTGTCTCGCCGTAGAACTCCTTAAGAGCTGCTGCGATATCAACAAGTTCATCATAATTTCCTATGCAATGGCTTGCTGCAAAGAATTCACCGTTTTCAAGGCATTCCTTAAGAGCGGGAGATGTCTGCTCCTCAAGAAGAGCAAGAGTGTAGCCTGTATCTATAACGCTGAGCTGATGAGCATCAGAGGTTGCAATAGCATAAACATTTTCGCCGTTTGCAGAAAATCTTGTGAGAAGATTATCCCAGAGGATTCTGTCAAATCTTGTTCTGTTGTCACCCTTGGAGTTCATATCGATACCGATGCAGGTGTCATAGTCTCTGATAAGAGTTGCGAATTTATTGATATAATAATTATATACAGGATTTTCGTCGTTATAAGCATCCTCTGAACGGATCTCATATCTTGCCTTTGTGTATTCGCCGGGATGGTTGATAACGCTGACACCGCCGAGCTTATGAACACCCTTTACGGCATCCTCATAGGTAGTAATTGAATTGTCAACATGGTCTACAAACCAGCTGTTTACATGAGCGTTTACTGACACTGCATTGTTTTCAATGCCGTAGGGAACTCTGAGCACCTTTTTACCTGTGCTGAGTGTGAGATAATCGTCACCGTTAGCTTCTGTTTTGTATGTATAAGCTGTTCCGTCGGAGAAAGTGCCTTCTGATGAAAGATAAACAAGCTCTCCCTCTGTTTTACCTACAAGGCTCATTACACCGTAGATGAGAGCATTTGCATTTTCTTCACCCCATGTATAGTTTACCGTGCCGTGGTCCGTTGTTGCAACGATATCAAAGCCTGCGGCAACATGGCGTTCAACGGATTCCTTAAGAGTATCGTCTCCGTCACTTGCATTTGTGTGAGAATGAAGTCCTGTTTTGTAAGCATAGACTGCATCCCAGTTAATGTCCTTATAAGGGTTTGTGATCTGATAGGATCCGTCTGCCTCTGCGGCAAATGCAACGGAAACTGCAGAAAGACACATAAATGCAGCTAATGCTACAGCAAGGATAACCTTGATTTTTCTCATAATTATTACCCCTTTATTATTTAAGTTGGAAATATTTTAACACAGTTTTTTTTTGAGTTCAATATTTTTTTGATTTTTTTGTTGCGGTGCATGCGGCGGCATAAACCTCATCCGCACCGAAAATTAGAAGGGTTTTTGCTATTTCATTGAAGGTGGAATATGTTGTGGTTACATCGTCTGCAACAAGAATTCTCTTGCCCTTTATTTCCGCTTCATATTTTTTATCCGGCTCATAGATGCCGAGGAGATTGCCTTTTCTGAATATCTTTTTGGTGTCATGCTGAACAGATGCAGTGCTTTCCTTTATGAGAAACGGAATGCAGGGCTTATTGCACAGCCGTGCTATGTGCCTTGCAAGAAGCTCCGACTGATTATAGCCTCTTTTGAATTTGCGGTATCTCCCCATCGGCACGAAGGTTACCGCGTCAATGCTGTCTGTAAGCTCTCTTTCCTGAAGAGAAAGATATATCAGCTTTGCATATGCCTTGGCAATATCCGGGCGGGCTCTGAACTTCATTCTGAAAACGGTTCTTTTCGGAGGCCCGTCATAGAAAAAGCATACGGAAAGCTTAGAAAAATACTGACGCTTGGTGCATATGCAGTCGCGAACGGAGAGAAAACAGGTATCACATCTGTTTTTGGAATTAAAGGGACGTATGCGTAGCTCGTTACAAGCCTTGCAGACGGGAAATGCATCCTCTGTAATCGTATCACAGCCTGCGCATCTCGGAGGGAAGAAGATATCTGTCAGCTTCATAATATGCCGTTTTCCGTAAGTGTTCTGTTGAGTCTTGCAATGGGAAAGCCCATTACATTAAAATAATCGCCCTCTATTCCCTTTACAAAAAGAGCCGCTTTGCCCTGGATCCCGTAAGCTCCTGCTTTATCAAAGGGCTCGCCCGAGGCAATATATTTATTTATCTCCGTATCGGAAAGCTCATAAAAGGTAACATCGGTCTTTTCGGCAAATGTTATCTCTTTTTCTCCCGAAATGATACATACTCCCGTAAAAACTGTATGTGTTTTTCCTGAAAGGGAGGAAAGCATCTCAAACGCCTCTTTTTCGGAATGCGGCTTACCGAGGATCTTTTCTCCGTAAGATACTACCGTATCGGCGGAAATTACCGTATTGTCGGGGTTGTCGTTGCTGACTGCCCGGCCTTTGATCCTTGCGAGATGTATCACCGTTTCCTCAGGAGACAAGACTTCTTTAATTGTCTCATCGGCATCGGATACCCTGATAATGAAATCATCGGTGATAAAGCTCATAAGCTCCTTGCGTCTTGGTGAGGCTGAAGCAAGTATCAGTGCCATATTATTTCTCCTCTGTCATTTTTCTGAGAGCAGTTGCAAGCTGATCGGGACAGGATGTAGGCTTGAAGCCGCAACGGATACCTGAAAGTCTTTCTATTACATCCTGAGCCTTCATTCCCTTGACGAGGGCGGAAATTCCTTTTGTGTTGCCGTTACAGCCACCTATAAAGCGTGCATTTTCGATGATGCCGTTATCGTTAAGCTCTATTTCTATCGCTGAGGCACAGGTTCCTTTTGTCTTATATGTATATGTCATTTCTTTGTCTCCTTGTTACATCATTTCATCATCCGAATCAATAAAGAAGGCCTTTATATCATTCCATTTTGATTCTATTTCTCTTATGCTGTCATCAGCAGCCTTTCGCATAGTGCTATATATAGACATAAGTCTGCTTTTAGGTCCCTTTGATGCCAGCTCTTCATATTTCGCAACGATATCGTAATATTGGCGGTTTATATCGTTTTTCCATTCAGTAAGCTTTTCTGTGCCTGAGCGAAGCTCCTCATAGGTGCTTTCTGCAGTGTCCTTGAACTGCTCGGCTTTTTCCATAACGCTCACTTTAAGAGCAGAAAGCTTTTTCATGAGCTTGTTGATGTCGGCCGCCGCTTTAACGGTGAATATAAGATCAACGGTGAAAATTGCGAGAATTACAAAAACTGCAATGACTCTGACCTCTTGGCTTATAAAGCCGAGGGCAAATCTGTACATGGGGGCAATAAGGTATACGTAAACGAAAGCAAATATTGCCCAATAGCAGGTATGCTTGAAGCAGATCCTGCCGTGAAGATTAAGGAAATTGTTTGAATAATCCCACCAACGGGCATTAAAGAGCTTTTCCATAATATAGCTTGTTACATACTCGACAATATCGGCAAGAAGCATTCCCAGAAGAAGAACGATTATAAGCCTTTTTTCAATGGGCTCCGATAAGGGAACGAGGATAATATCGAAAACAAGACAGCCTGTTCCGTATATGGGGCACATAGGGCCGTACAGAAATCCGCTGTTGATTATTCTTCTTTCACCCAATGAACGGTAGGTGCATTCTATTGCCCAGCCGATGGCACTGAATACAAAAAACATAAAAACATAATCTATAATAACATCAAACATTTTTTTTCTCCGGGGAATTGTTAAGATTTTTATTTATTTCTGAAAGTCTTGCTTCAAATCTTGCCTTCATTTTTTCTTTTTTAGTAAGCTGCATTTCCATTGAAGCACAGTATTTATCTGAAAATGTAACGATAAAGCCTTCTCTTGAGGACGGAGGAAGGGGAGTCAGCGGCCACATATGGCGAAGAATTATCCGTATTTCCTTTTTTGTCAATCCCGGCTCAAGGCGCTTGGCGTTGTCTGCCGCAAATGCAGGATGCCTGAAGCCGTGGGGACGGTGGCTGAAATCCGCATCATGCCAATCATAATAAACGAGATCGTGTAATAATGCTCCTCTTGAGGCGGCCTTGACATCAAGAGACAGCCTTTTTGACAGCACATAGCTCATATAGGTTACTGCTCTTATGTGATCAAGGCGATTTGCGTCGCTGTGCTGAGGATATGCTCTCATCGACTGGACCTCATCCGTACAGTAAAGATAGCCGACATACGAAAAAAATTCAGCATCCTTTTCGGGAGACAGTGCGTAGGAGCGGGTAAATATATCAAATAAGCTTTCCATAGTAAGAATTCCTTATAAAATTTTTGCATACACAGTAATATTATCATAACAATAAAAAAATATCAAGTTTTAAACAGTTTTTTGCTCTTTCATTGACTTTTAGCTTTTGTTGATATAAAATATAACTGCGAGTAAGCTGGGCAATTACGCTTGAAGATTCAGGTGAGGAAAGTCCGGGCTCCTCAGAGCAGGATAACGGCTAACGGCCGCCGAGGGTGACCTTAAGGGAAAGTGCAACAGAGATATACCGCCTGCTTATTGCAGGTAAGGGTGGAAAGGCGAGGTAAGAGCTCACCGGCATACCGGAGACGGCTATGCCCTGTAAACCCTATCCGGAGCAACACCGATAAAAGTGGCTTGCTCGGCCATAACTTTGAAAGGTGGCGTGAGTGCAGGAGCAATCCTGCACCAAGACAGATGATTGCCTTAAATGACAGAACCCGGCTTACAGGCTCACTCGCACATAAGTTAAAGCATTCCATATAATGTTATGGGGTGCTTTTTATGTATAAGAGTATATTGCTTGCTTTTGTCGTTCTCTTTTTTGTTATCGGCGTCATCACTGTTCTCAGTGTTTTTCTTATAAAGGCAGTGATGCCGGATAAAAAGAAAAAGATATTTGCCGTCACGGTTTTTGACGGTGATGATAAGGATTGTGCGGTAAATATCAGCTGTGTTCTGAGTGTACTGAGTGTTCTCGGGCTTATGTCCCGCTGTGAGATAATTGCCGTTGACAGGGAAATGACGGAAAAAGAACGGGAGCTGCTTTACTCGGCTTTTCAGAGAGAGCAGAAGGTACACATCTGCAAGGACTGTGATTTATGTGAAAAAATTTCCGATAAATTGCATTAGAGTCCTTTTTTAAGGACTTTATATATGTTATAAATAATATGATAATCACCTAAATTGCCAAAGTGAAGTTCGGATTTTCGAGGTAAAAAATGAAAAATACCCGGAGTTCACCTTGACAAAAGAGTATGGTATATATAGATATTTCAAGATTTTCAGAGCCTGAGGAAGCCGCCACCAACGAAGTTGGCA
>JAFSGH010000030.1 GCA_017440965.1 Clostridia bacterium
GCATCTGTCGGACTTGAAAATTATAAGGAAGATTCCTGCTATTACAAGGCCGCAAATGTAGAAAGCAATGACAAAATATCTGCCGGTGATGCAAGACTTATCCTCAGAGCCTCAGTCGGTCTTGAGGATCCGAAAGCTTGGATGAAATAAAATACTCAGTTGCATCAGCATATAGAAATATATGTTGGTGCAATTTTTTGTGACAGGGAAGAACAAATAATGTAGCTTGTTGTTATTAATGATGCAAAATCAAATTCCCCCGTTCCTGACACAGGAAATAAAGTGTATGATAAGAGTATATAACGTGATATTGCGTAATAATTAAGCCATCCCCTCATATACTCTTTTACTTTGTAGAATATGAAGTCTAAACTCCTGCCTTGACTTCGGGAAGTCAGTCTCCTCAGTTTCTCTTTGGCTTTCTTTCTCGACTTTTCGTGAACTCAGATACATGTTCCTTTTGAGTTCCTTCCCAACGCAAAGCCGAGAAACCGAAATTTCGGATTGAATACACACTTACCGCACGGCTCTTTTCCGTATTCACCTTGAGCTTCAATTTCTTCTCAAGATACCTTGTGCTTGTTTCAAGTGGTCTCTCCGCTGCTCTGATACTCTTTGTTAATAGCAGTATATCGTCTGCATACTCTTCGTGTTCCACACTATCCCTCTGCAGGAAGTCACCTTTTTCGGTGTATTCTGTTTTCATCATACCGAACTCCTTTCATTAAATATTCGGGACTTATGATTGTTCGGTCCTTCTTGTGAGCATTTATCACAATACTATGACCTCTGCTGACTTCTTGCAGTTCGTTGTTACTATGCTTTGTTTCGAATATTGTCTACTCCTTAGCACCTGCAAGACCTCCTCGGGTAAGCGTAATCACCTTCACCTCATATATCTGCTACATTTACACCTTGAAATTCGGGCAGTATCGGACTTTGTTTTGTCTTGCAAACTCATCCGTTTCAAAATGCCTTTGATGTAGTTTCTGTTCGTCAGACCGAGGTTTTGCCTCCGACTTCCTTCAAACTCCGCCTCACAATGGACGCCCTTGTCATTGGCTAACAGTTCCTACTGCCAAGCCTGTAGCGGACTTCCACCGACAAGTGATTTTCGCGTGCCGAGCACACAACGAAAAGAGAGAAGTCCGTGCGGGCTTCTCTCTTAAACTTTGCTGATAATAGAAAAAACTCTTATACTATAATTTTAACAATTGAAAAGTAACATTACAACTAACAAATTTGATAGTTTTTTTACCCTGATGTTAATTCTCACTTTGAATACCGATAATCAAATATTTTGTGTATTGACATACTTTTTTGAAAATGGTATAATGTTTAAGTTAAAAACTGTGACGGAATTACGGTTAAAGTGAAACTTCAAGAGAGGCAGCGGTTGGTGTGAGCTGTCAGGGAAGCTTTGATCGGTCTCACTCCTGAGTTTATTCTCTGAAAAGTGCCTGTTATACACGATTTGCAATCGTGCATCTTCAGACGAAAATAGGAGAATACGGTTTCCGCCGTTATCGGATATGAGCGGTCAGAGATATTCTGACAAACAGGGTGGTACCGCGGTAATTTTATCGTCCCTGAGGAGAATGTTCCTCAGGGCGTTTTTTATTGCAAAGTTCGGCTAATCCATCACGCAAAGCGTGTATATCATCAGCCGAAGGCTGCATATCATCACACTAAGTGTGTATATCATCAGCAAAATGCTGTATATCATCAATCTGAACAGATTGTATATATTTGGAGGTAATTTTTATGAATTACGATTTTAAGTCTACCGAGCTCAAGTGGCAGCAGAAATGGGAAGATGCAGGTGTTTTCCATGCTGTTGACGGTTCGGAAAAGAAAAAGTTTTATGCTCTTGTTGAGTTCCCCTACCCCAGCGGTGCGGGTATGCACGTAGGTCATATCAAGGCTTACTCGGGACTTGAGGTAGTTTCCCGTAAGAGAAGAATGGAAGGCTATAATGTGCTCTTCCCCATCGGCTTTGATGCATACGGTCTTCCTACGGAAAACTATGCAATAAAGACGGGCATTCATCCCAGAAAAGTTACCGATATGAATATCGAAAAATTCTCTTCACAGTTAAAGAGAGTCGGATTCTCCTTTGACTGGAACAGAGTTATTGACACAACAGAAGAGGGGTATTATAAGTGGACACAATGGATATTCCTCAAGATGTTTGAAAACGGTCTTGCTTTCAGAGATAAGACTCTTGTTAACTACTGCCCCTCCTGTAAGGTCGTTCTTTCAAATGAAGATTCTCAGGGCGGCAAGTGCGATATCTGCCACAGTGATATCATTCAGAAATCCAAGGATGTTTGGTATCTTCGCATAACCGAATACGCAGACAAGCTTCTTCAGGGGCTTGATACTGTTGATTATCTTCCCAATGTAAGACTTCAGCAGGAAAACTGGATCGGCAAATCAACGGGTGCATTCGTTAACTTCTCCGTTAAGGACACAGACGAGACACTTCGCATTTACACAACCCGTCCCGATACACTTTTCGGTGTTACCTTCATGGTAATGGCTCCCGAGCATCCTATGCTTGATAAGTACAAGGAAAAGATTGCTAATTTCGCAGAGGTGGAAAGCTACAGAACAGAATGTGCAAAGAAGACAGAGTTTGAAAGAACTCAGCTTGTTAAGGAAAAGACAGGTGTTAAGCTTTCAGGCTTCTCTGCTATCAACCCCGTAAACGGCAAGGAGATACCCATTTTCATTTCCGACTATGTTATGATGGGCTACGGCACGGGCGCAATTATGGCTGTTCCCGCACACGACCAGAGAGACTTTGAATTTGCAACAAAGTTTGGTGTTGATATAATTGAAGTTATCAAGGGCGGAGATATCACTAAGGAAGCCTATGCCGGTGACGGTGAAATGGTAAATTCCGATTTCCTTAACGGCTTTACAGATAAGAAGTCCTCCATCGCAAAGATGCTGGAGGTTCTTGAAGCAAAGGGCATCGGTGAAGCAGGTGTTCAGTACAAGATGAAGGACTGGGCATTCAACCGTCAGAGATACTGGGGCGAGCCTATTCCGATCGTTCACTGCCCCACCTGCGGAATGGTAGCAGTACCCTATGAAGAGCTCCCCTTACGCCTTCCCACAGTTGAAAACTTTGAGCCCGGCACAGACGGTGAGAGTCCTCTCGCAAAGATCGAAGAATATGTAAACTGCAGCTGTCCCAAATGCGGCGGCAAGGCAAAGAGAGAAACAGACACAATGCCTCAGTGGGCAGGCTCCTCATGGTATTTCTTAAGATATATCGATCCTAAGAACGATAAGTGCTTTGCAGATAAGGATAAGCTCGCTTATTGGGGACAGGTAGACTGGTATAATGGCGGCATGGAGCATGTTACCCGTCATATGATCTATTCCCGCTTCTGGCACAAGTTCTTATATGATCTGGGTGAAGTTCCCTTCGATGAGCCTTATGCAAAGAGAACGGCACAGGGACTTATCTTAGGACCTGACGGTGAAAAGATGTCAAAATCAAAGGGTAATGTTGTTGATCCCAATGATGTAGTTGACATTTACGGTGCCGATGTTCTCAGAAGCTATGTTCTGTTTATGGGTGACTATGAAAAGGCCGCTCCCTGGTCACAGAATTCACTTAAGGGCTGTAAGAGGTTTATTGACCGTGTATGGAATCTTCAGGAAATCGTAACTGATGGGGACGAGTATTCAAAGAAGCTTGAAACATCCTTCCACAAGACAATAAAGAAGGTATCCGAGGATATCGAGAATCTTAAGTACAACACGGCAATTGCCGCTCTTATGACTCTTATAAATGAGATCTACGATGCAGGTGCTATCACAAAGAAGGAGCTTAAGACCTTTATCACTCTTCTCAATCCCTTTGCTCCTCATGTAACAGAAGAGATCAACGAGGCTCAGGGCTTTGGCGGAATGCTTGCAAACGGCGAATGGCCCACATACGATGAAGCAAAATGCGTTGACGATGAGATTGAAATTGCAGTTCAGGTAAACGGCAAGATCAAGGCAAGAATTATGGTCGCAACAGAGATTTCTCAGGAAGATGCGGTTGCAGCTGCAAAGGAAAATGCGGATGTACAGGCAGCTATCGACGGAAAGACAGTTATCAAGGAGCTTTATGTCAAAGGCAGACTTGTAAACATCGTTGTAAAATAAACAAGAAAACGGCTTCGCCGTACGCCTGCGGCGAAACGCTTTCGTATAGTCCATCGCCGAGGGAAGTTTACTTCCCGTTCGGCGGGACATATAATCTTTTTGCTTTATAGGAAGGAATTTCCTATAAAGTAAATAAACACCGTATAATTACCCTGAAAAGGTAGCTATACGGTGTTATTTTATTCCTGTTTCATCATTTCTGAAATAACCGAATTTTATGGAGGCGCCGCCGAAACGGCTTCTTATACTGTCAAGGGTGCTTTCTATTTTTTCCTGCTTTTCATGGCTGTCATCCGCCGTATCAAACAATGTCATCTGTCCGTAATCCTCATCGGCATTTATAAGCCCCGAGGCTGTTACCGATAACAGTCTGACGGGCTGTGTGGCACTCCAGTTTCCTCTTATCAGATTCATTGCCGTTTCAGTGATATCCTTCTGAAGATCAGTTGCTCTTTTCAATGTCATCTGCCTTTGCATGGTACGAAAATCCGTGTCCTTTATCGCAACCTGTACGACAGTGCACTTCTTATTCTCCTTTCGCAGACGGCAGGCAACGGAATCGGATAAGAAGGCGATACCCGCCTTTATCTCATCAAAACCCGTAAGATCTCTTCTGAAGGTCATTGAATTTCCTATGGATTTTGCCTCCTGCTTATCGTAATAAGACAAAACGGGAGAATTGTCATTTCCGTTTGCATTATCCCATAAGGCATAGCCCTGCTTTCCGAGCAGTTCTCCGAGCTTTTCTCTGTTATATCCCGCAAGCTCTCCTATTGTATTAATTCCGAGCTGACGGAGCTTTTCCACTGTTTTTTTACCTGCAAGAAACAGCTCAGAAACATCAGCCCGCCAGAAGATATCTTCAATATTTTCACGCATTATAACGGTAGTAGCATCAGGCTTTTTATAGTCACTGCCGAATTTTGCAACAGTCTTACAGAAGCTCACACCCACAGATATCGTTATGCCGATATCTTCTCGTATTCGTTTTCTGATACTATCGGCAAGAGACACGGCGTCCATGCCGAAAAGATGCAAGGAATTCGTCACATCAAGATAAGATTCGTCTATGCTTGCTTTTTCCACAAGATCGGTATATTCAAGATAGATTTTATTGATACGGTCGCATATTTCTCTGTAAAAATCGTGATGAGACAGAACACATACTAATTTCGGGCATTTTCTCTTAGCCTGAATTATGGGCTCAGCCGTATTTATTCCGTATTTCTTTGCCTTGAGATTTTTTGCCAGAATAATTCCGTGACGGCTTTCGGGATCGCCCGTAACAGCCATCGGCACATCCTTCAACGACGGATCAAGCAATTCCTCGCAGGATGCAAAAAAGGAATTACAGTCGCAATGAAATATAATTCTGTCCGTACGGTCTCCCTCCCTTATGCTTATATAAATATTTTAGCACAGTTTTTCTTATTAAACAAGCAGATAGTTTTCGTCTCATTATCATTCATTTTTTGCATTTACCGACAGATTACTTCAATTTGTATTTAATCCGACAATTATTCACAAATTAAACACACATCGGAAAAATTTTTCATATTTTTTATCTTGCATTGATATCCCTATGGTGATATTATATTATTTGTATTATATTATTTGGAGGAGTTAATATGCTTAATATCAACACTGCATTATGCAAGGGTTGTTCTTACTGCATAAAGTTCTGTCCCAAGAAGATTCTTGAGCTCGGAGCTGAACGCAACAAGCACGGTCACTTTTTCCCTCTCATCACAAATGAGGCGGAATGTATTGCTTGTGCAATGTGCGCAACTATCTGTCCCGAAGGTGCTATTGAAATAACAAAGGAGGAGAAGGATAATGGCTAAGGTTCTTATGAAGGGCTGTGAAGCTATAGCAGAAGCTGCCGTAAGAGCAGGTTGCCGTTTCTTTGCAGGCTATCCTATCACCCCTCAGAATGAGATTCCCGAATATCTTTCCTGGAGACTCCCCGAGGTCGGCGGCGTTTTTGTTCAGGGTGAGAGCGAGGTTGCTTCAGTAAATATGGTTTACGGTGCTGCCGCATCAGGCTGCAGAGCTATGACAAGCTCCTCAGGCCCCGGTATCAGCCTTAAGGCTGAGGGTATTTCTTACCTTGCAGGTACAGGTCTTCCCGCAGTTATTGTTAACATAAGCCGCGGAGGTCCCGGACTCGGCTCTATTCAGCCTGCTCAGCAGGACTATCTTCAGGCAACAAAGGCTCTCGGTCACGGCGGCTTCAGAGCTATGGTTTTTGCACCCTCAACTCTTCAGGAGGCTGTAGATCTTACATATAATGCATGGGAATATGCCGAAAGAGACCGCAATCCCGTAATGATACTTATGGACGGCTGTCTCGGTGCAATTATGGAGCTCGTTGAGTTCCCCGAAATGAAGGAGCCCGACAGAAAGGGCACAAAGGCATGGGATCTTAACAGAAATGAAGGCGACACAAGAAATGCCCGTCTTCTTACTCCCTATTTCCCCGAGGCTATACTTGAGCTTAAAAACAATTCTCAGAAGAAGATGTTTGAGCGTTGGGCTCAGAACGATGTTCAGGTTGAAGAGTTTATGGTTGAGGATGCCGAATACATTATTGTTGCATACGGTATTTCAGCAAGAGTTTCCAAGGAAGCAATATTAAGACTCAGAGAAGAGGGCTACAAGGTAGGTATGATAAGACCTATTACCCTCTACCCCTTCCCCAAGGAAAGCTTCAATAAGCTTAATTACGATCAGGTCAAGGGCTTTATTGATGTTGAGCTTGCAATTCCTGCTCAGATGCACGATGATATTGCTCTTGAAGTAAAGGACCGTGCTCCTATTTACGAATACTGCCGTTCAGGCGGACTTCTCTTTGATGATGACGGTGTATATGCTGCTGTCAGAAAGATTCTTGACGGAGGTGCAAAATAATGGCTGAATACAAAAGACCTGAATCCTTAAAGAAGACTCCCAGCGGATTCTGTCCCGGCTGTATGCATTCACTTGCAACAAAGCTTATTGCTGAAGTTGTCGGCGAAATGGGACAGGTTGAAAACTGCGTTCATATCGTTCCCGTAGGCTGTTCAACTCTTAATCTTGCATATTGGCAGGGCGACGTTCTCGGTGCTGCTCACGGCAGAGCTCCCGCAGTTGCAACAGGCTTCAAGAGATCAAATCCCGACAGACTTGTTTTTGCATATCAGGGCGACGGTGACCTTGCAGCTATCGGTCTTGCAGAAATCATGGGTGCCGCCAACAGAGGCGAAAACTTCACTGTTATTTTCTTCAACAATCAGACATACGGTATGACAGGCGGTCAGATGGCTCCCACAACTCTTATAGGTCAGAAGACAACGACCACGAGATACGGCAGAGATCCCGAAACAACAGGTTATCCCATGAAGATGTGTGAGCTTATTTCTACTCTTGAGGCTCCCGCTTTTGTTGCCCGTTATGCTCTTAATACCCCCAAGGGCTGCAGAGATGCAAAGAAGGCTATAAGAAAGGCTTTTGATATCCAGATGGCCTCAAAGGGCTTCTCCTTTATCGAGCTTCTCGGTAACTGTCCCACTAACTGGGGACTTACTCCCTTAAAGACACTTGAATATATGGAAACTAACACCATTCCTTATTTCGTACCCGGTGTTTACAAGGATAAATATAAGGACGAGGTGAAGTAATATGAAAAAATCATTGGTTATTTCAGGCTCAGGCGGACAGGGTGTAATGAGTGCGGGTATAATGATCGCACGGACAGCTGTTTCCGCAGGTAAATATGCAACATTCCTTCCCGAATACGGTCCCGAGCAGAGAGGCGGCAGTGCAAAATGCACAGTTGTCGTTAACGATGAAGAGATCATCTCCCCTCTTATGGCTAAATGTGACACCCTTATTACAATGAATGAGCAGTCATTCAAAAAATTCGGTGCTTCACTGAAGGCAGGCGGTATTCTTATTGCAAACACAAGCCGTGTTCTCTCTGAGATCACAAGAGAGGATATTACTGTTGTTAGAGTTCCTGCAGATGATCTCGCAGTTGAGCTCGGCAATATCAAATGTGCGAATATTATTCTTATCGGCGCTCTTATCGGTGCAGATGCAGGCATCATCACTGAAGAGGCAATGCTCAACTCTCTTGAAGCTAAGTTTGCTTCAAAGAAGCAGGAGGTTCTTGATCTTAACAAGGCTGCTCTTGCAAAAGGCATCGAATACGGAAAGAACGCAAAATAATCACAGGATAAGTTTTTGCGATACATCCATAAAACTAACAAAGACCGTTGTAAGCACAGCGGTCTTTATGATTACGGAGATATTATGTACACTATAAGAAAATACAAAGCATCCGATAAGCCTCAGTTAAGGTATATCTGCAAGGAAACTGCAAGTGATGACAACAAAAAGAATCCTGCGGTGCTTGAATGCATCCCTATAATATTCAATGATTATTTTACCGAGAATGAGCCGGAGAACATTTTTGTTGCCGCAGACGAAAACGATACTGCCGTCGGTTATGTCATATGCTGTACTGATTTCAGGCTATTCAGAAAGACCGTACTGACAGAGCTTTCAGGAAGAATCTTCAAAATTCATCCGCCTTCCCTTCTTATGCTTTTTGCTTCGCTGTGCGCTGTGACAATTACAAAAAAGAAATATCGGACACATCTTCATATCGATCTTCTGCCCTCTGCACAAAGACAGGGGCTCGGAACTAAGCTTATAGATGCTCTTTGTATGCATTTAAAAGAAAAAGGCATCCGCAATGTAAGCGTCATGACAATAAGCAAAAAATCAATGGGCTATAAATTCTATTCGAAATACGGCTTCAAAAAAGTCGGCAGGATTTCACATGACAGAATTACAATGACTTATGATATCAGATGAGGTAAATATGAACATTAAGGCAGTTTTGATCGACATCGATAATACACTACTTGATTTTGACAAAAGCGCATTTATTGCTATGAATGAAACAGCAAAAAAGCATAATGTCACTTTCCCTGAGGGGTATTTTGATGTTTTTCTCAGAATAAATGACAAGCTATGGAAGGATCTGGAATGCGGCATCATTGTGAAACAGGATATTTATAATACTCGATGGAATATGATATTCAAAAAACTTGGAATTTGCGCTGACGGCAAGGCATTCGAAGAGGATTTCAGAAAGGAAATGCGTACTACCGCAGTTCCCGTCGACGGCGCCGAGGATATTCTTAAATATCTCTCAGAAAAATATCCCATATATACTGCAAGCAATGCATCAAAGGCACAGCAGAAGCAGAGGCTTGAAAAAACAGGTCTTATGAAATACATAACCGAAATGTTCACTTCGGAGGATATCGGCTTTCAGAAGCCCGCAAAGGAGTTCTTTTATTTCTGCATACGTGAAATGTACCCCTTACATGCTGAAGATGTTGTCATGATCGGCGATTCCGTTGATGCTGATATTATCGGTGCTAAAAATTTCGGCATCAAAAGTATATGGTTTGATTACAACAAAAATAATTTCAGCAATATAGATTTTACTGACTATAGAATAACAAACTTACTCGAAATAAAAAACATTTTATAACATTCACTGCTAATACCAGAAAGAAATCCTCCCATCGGTTTTTACCCGATAGGAGGATTTCTTTTTATGCTATACCAAAAAGATTCTTAAAGAAGTTAATAATCTTTCTGATAAGAGCAAGGAGCCACTCCCAGAATGACCACTTAGAGCCGTTACCGTCTGCACTGTCGTCATACAAAGCACCGGAAATTGTTACACGAACATCTCCTGCGTTTGCAGGTACTGTGTAATAACCGTCTGCATCGGGTTCTACTGCTTCACCGTTAACATATACGATATATGTTTCGAAGGGGAATGTCTGGTAAATGTGTACTCTGAATCTGATTACGTCTGCATCTGACCAGTAGAGTGTTGCACCGTTGTAGATTGCGAAGTAGTCTTCTACGATGAAATGCATCTTGTCAATTGCTGTAAACTTGATGCCTCTTGCATCTCCGCCTTCTACTATTGTTATTGTTGTTGATGCTTCAAGAATACCTGTCTTTGCAGTAATTGTTACTGTACCTGTGCCGATAGCAAAGAGTCTGCCGTTTGAAACAAATACCTTTGTTTCATCTGAAGATTCCCAGGTTACATTTGTTGCTTCAATGTTTACAAATTCATTTACCTTGAATGCCTTAAGGTCAAGGACCTTACCTACATAATGTGATTTTGCACCTTCAATAACAAGTGTAAGTCCTGCGTCGGGATATACTTCACTGATTACATTTCTGATTGCTCCGAGAACTGCATCAACCTGAGCCTGTTCACTTGCGATAAGATTCTCAGGAATCTCATTATTCTTAAGAACAGTCTGAAGTTTTTCCATATCTTCTGCGGAAATTCCGAGTTCGATAATCTTTTCTGCAGTTTCTGTAAGCTTATCATATTCACTGTAATCTGCACGCTTCACTGTTTCCTTAGTTGTATGAGAAGCGTCGTTCTTACATGTGTAGGTGTAATAGCCGTCTACCCAAGCACCGTTTGACTTATAAGGACGGGTAAGGTTAGCTTCACTCTGTGTCTTGTCAAAGTCATGTCCTGTTGCAGGAACGATATCTCTGTTTTCTGTTCTGCCACAGCCGTTTGCGCAGTTATAAACAGTGTAGCCGTCCTTTGTACATGTGGGAGCTACCACATTACCTGCTTCCATATCATGACCGGTTGCTGCAACCTCTTCTGTGTAAGTATGACTTGCATCATTCTTACATGTGAAGGTCTTTTCACCCTTGCCTTCACAAGTGGGATCTTTTGTGATGACACCGTCATCATAATCATGACCTGTTGCAGAAATACTTACGAATGTGGTGTATGTACATTCTGTACAGTACTCATAAGCCTCGTGTCCGGTTGCTTCGCAAGCGGGAGCCTTATAATCAACATAAACAAGTGAGTGTACCTTACGCGCAATATCCTCTGTATATGTGTGAGTTGCATCATGTGTACATGTGTAAGTCTTAACACCAAGCTCTGTACAAGTTGAATCCTTGGTAATAACACCAACATAGTTGTGTCCGTGTGCAGCTGTTTCTGTCTGAGCTACAAGAATATCACCGCAGACTGAACACTTCTTACCTTCTGTAAGGCCTGTGCCTTCGCAGGTAGAGCCTACAGCGGGTATTATTTCTTCAGTATGAGTGCCTGCTATACAGCCTTCATACTTAGTGAGAATATCACTAATTTCATTCTTTGCAGAATCAATATCAGCCTGATATTCGTTCTTTGTGGGAGTGGAATCGTTCTTAATTGTTTCAAGAAGTTCTTCTATTTCTGCAATAAGCTCATCTGCAACACCTGCAGGAATTGCATCTGTATCTACTGCATTCTTAAGAGCTTCAAGAACACTATTAAGCTCTGTTGTATCAGCCTTTGTCATTGTGCCGTCATTAATACCGTTATTGATATCGTCAACTACCTTATCAAGCTCTGTTACAACACTGTCGATTGCATCCTGTTCGCCTTCGATGATAACTTCACCGTCTTCAATAACATCAGCGGGAAGATTATCTTCTACAGCTTCTGCCTTTTCAATTGCAGCATTGATAGCAGCCTTTGCTTCCTCTGTAAGTTCATCGTTCTTGAGAAGTTCCTCAAGGTCTTCAATTACCTTTTCGAGATCGCTGTAATCAGCAAGCTTAACTGCCTTAGTTTCAGTTGCATCATTCTTAGAACAGTATCTTGTGTACTCACCGTCTGTATCAGCTGTGGGAGCTGTTGTAAGTACCCACTCACCAAAGTCATGACCGAGAGCAGGGATAACAACCTGAGTTTCTGTTGCATCTTCGCAACGAGTACAGTGTTTACCATCTGTAAGACCATCTTCTGTACATGTTGCTGCGTATCCGAGGTCATCTACCATGTTATGACCAAGTGCGGGAATTACTTCCTGTTCAACAGTTGCATCTTCGCAACGTGTACAATGCTTACCGTCTGTAAGACCTGTTGTAGTACATGTTGCTGCATAGCCAAGGTCATCTACCATGTTATGACCGAGTGCGGGAATTTCAGTCTGATCTTCTGTTGCATCTTCGCAACGAGTACAGTGCTTACCATCTGTAAGACCGTCTTCTGTACATGTTGCTGCATATCCAAGGTCATCAACCATGTTATGACCGAGTGCGGGAATTTCAGTCTGATCTTCTGTTGCATCTGCACAACGAGTACAGTGCTTACCGTCTGTAAGACCTGTTGTGGTACATGTTGCTGCATAGCCAAGGTCATCTACCATGTTGTGACCGAGTGCGGGGATAACAACCTGAGCTTCTGTTGCATCTTCACAACGAGTACAGTGTTTACCATCTGTAAGACCGTCTTCTGTACATGTTGCTGCATATCCAAGGTCATCTACCATGTTGTGACCGAGTGCAGGAATTACTTCCTGTTCTTCTGTCATTGCATCACAACGTGTACAATGCTTACCGTCAGTCATACCGGTTGTTGTACATGTTGCTGCGTATCCGAGATCATCTACCATGTTATGACCAAGCGCGGGAATAACTTCCTGTTCAACAGTTGCATCTTCGCAACGTGTACAATGCTTACCATCTGTAAGACCGTCTTCTGTACATGTTTCTGCATATCCAAGGTCATCTACCATGTTATGACCGAGTGCGGGGATAACAACCTGAGTTTCTGTTGCATCTTCGCAACGTGTACAATGCTTACCGTCTGTGAGACCTGTTGCAGTACATGTTGCTGCATATCCAAGGTCATCTACCATGTTGTGACCGAGTGCATCGATCGTTTCACCGTAAGAAGCTACAGCACCGCAGCAGGTGTATACCATATCACCGGTGTAACCGTCTGTTGTACAGGTTGCCTTATAGTCACCTGTAAGTGCAGGAGCTTCTGTATGAGCATCGGGATCAATTGCAATTTCTCTTGTTGTTGTATATGTACATGCTTCGTATTCGTCTGAACCTGCGTGGTCACACTTCTGGTTCATTGTACCGGGTGTTGTACATGTAGCATCAACCTTTATAGTGGTGTCAACAATGTTGTGCTCTCTCTTTACGATAACAACAACAGAGTCAGTATTAATTGTATCACAGTATACGCAGTGATAGCTCTTGCTTCCTGCTTCGTCACAGGATGCCTTCTTATCTACTGTATACTGAGTTTCCCATGTATGAGCATCGGGATCTACGGGAATCACTCTTGTGGATTCGTGTGTACATGCTTCGTGTGTATCAGTTTCCTTGTTTGAACAGATCGTGTTCATTACACCCTCTGCCTTACAAGTAGCATCTGTCTTCACACCGTTATCTACATATACATGCTCTCTCTTTGCGATCGTCTCTGTTTCAAGCTCTTTATCGCATTCGAAGCAAAGAATTGCCTTATAGCCGTCTGCTTCACAGGTTGCCTTCACGATTACTGTGTAATCTGCTTCCGGTCTGTGAGCTGCGTCTGTGTAATTCTTATTTTTTGTTTCTTCACAGCGTGAGCACTTATAGATATCATAACCCTTTTCGGTACATGTATAATCTATAGTCTCCACAAATACTGAGAAGTCGTGGCCGAGAGCCTCACCTGTTGTAGCGCCGCAGCGTGTACATGTTGCAGGCTTGTTACAGTCAGCTGCACCGTACTCATGTCCGAGTGCTTCCTTTTCAACATAAGTTGTGTAGTCACATCTTGAACATGTTACATATGCATCCCAACCAAAGTCTGTACATGTGGGAGCCTTTGCGTCGTGAGCAACTTCGGCATGGCCGAGTGCACTGATATCAACTACAGCCTTTGTCTGAGTCTTTGCCCAGGTCTCTGCGAATGTTGCTGTGTAAGTTGTTGTACCCTTTTCTGTACATGTGGGTTCATTTGTTACTTCGCTTGTGATCGTTGCATTTACAGTTACGTTATGCTTTGCATCATTTGCACATACTCTTGTTGCTGTGCAGGACTTTCCGTCTGATGCGAAGTCGTATGTTACTGACCATGCGTGATCCTTTGCAGGAACATCAACTACATCCTTTGTCTGAACTGTTGCCCACGCTACATCGAATGTTGCAGTGTAGGTTGTTGTACCCATGTCTGTACATGTGGGTTCATTTGTTACTTCGCTTGCGATCGTTGCATTTACAGTTACGTTATGCTTTGCATCATTTGCACATACTCTTGTTGCTGTGCAGGTCTTTCCATCTTCTGCAAAGTTGTATGTTACTGACCAATCGTGGCCTATTGCTGAACCTACTTCTGTTCTTGTATCCTCTGCATCACATCTGTCGCACTTTGCGGTTTCTGTGCCGTCTTCGAGACAGGTTGCGTTGCCGTTTGATACATAGTTTGTAAAGCTGTGGCCGAGAGCCTCACCTGTTGTAGCGCCGCAGCGTGAGCATGTTGCGGGCTTGGTGCAATCAGCATCGCCGTATTCGTGGCCGAGTGCATCAACTTCTGCTGTTACAGTATTCTTACATACTGTACATGTGTGAGCCTTTTCGCCCTTTTCTGTACATGTGGGAGCCACGGTTTCGGTCCATGCGCCGTATGTACAATCAGCAGTTTCTACTCTGCCGTTTTCATCTGTACATACTGTACATGTTCTTTCGTGCTTATCGCCACCGATTGCTGTCCATGCACCGAATGTATGACCTGTTGCTGTGGTCTCACTGTCAGTGTAGGAATATGAACATACTGTACATGTATGAGTTGTAAATCCGTTCTTTGTACATGTGGGAGCTGTTACAACGCCCTCGCCGTATGTACAATCAACAACATCTGTATGACCCTCAGTACCCTCTGCACATACTGTACAACTTACTGTATGAGTACCGTCACCGTTGTTCGTACCCTTTGTACGGTCATAGCTGTGGCCGAGTGCTGCGATTTCTTCATATGTTGTATAGTTACAGCCTTCTCTCTGACATGTTACATATGAATCCCAACCGATTTCGGTACATGTGGGTGCCTTTGCTTCTGTTGTCTTGAGATCGTGATTATCAGGATCAATCGCAATTGTAAGGTCTGTTACTTCTGTTGTGCAAGCTTCGTCTGAGAAGTTCTTATCACAATCAGGACATGACCAATATTCAATTGTACCTGTTGCTACACAAGTTGCAGATACCTTTTCGTGGTGTACCTTATTCTTATGAGCGATTGCAGGAATTTCTTCGTGTCCTGAGATCCACTTGTCACAGTCTTCACAGAATGTACCTGCTGTATAACCTACTGTGAGGCAGGTTGCATCTGTCTGTTCATGATCTGTTGTAGTCACATGATTATTGGAATCAATATCAATTGTGAATACATCTTTGCTTTCTTTTGCATCAGTTGAGTTTGCTTCTGCAGCTGCTGCAAAGAACTTATTACATACTGTACAGGACTTATATGCTTCGTTACCTGTTGCGATACAGGTTGCTGCATTTGCTTTTACTGTTTCGCCGAACGTATGTCCTTGAGCTGTGATAGTAACAGGAGTTCTGCTTACTTCTACCTTACATACTGAACAATATACTACAGATTCATAGTAACCGTCTGTTGTACAGGTTGCTTCTGTTCTCTTTTCCTCAACTGCAGGAGCCTCTGTATGTCCAAGTTCCTTTACAGTTTCCTGTGCTACAAGAACTTCACCGCATACTGAACAGTGCTTACCTTCTGTAAGACCTGTTTCTGTACATGTAGGTGCCACAGCGTCATCGATTACTTCTGTATGATTTTCAATAATATCAATTTCTTTATATATTACATTTCCTGTTACACCTGAAACAGTAGGCCAAGAGAATGTATGATGACCGTTTACATCGTTGAAGGCTGCTGTATTGGCGGGAATCTCAATATTATCGGCTGATGTTCCGTATTCATACTGTTTTGCCGAAACGGTGTTTCCATCTTTATCAACAAATGTGACTGTATAATTATTTACTGTCCACTGCGCTGTAAGAGTTACGTTACCATACATTCCTGAAGCCTGTACGCCTGCAAGAGCAATGTCATTAAGATTCCAGTTTCCGTCCGCAATAGTTACTTTCCAACCTGCAAATGTATATCCGGTCTTTATGGGTGCTTCAGGGGCGGTGATTGTATCTGTTACAACATATGACACTTCTTCATTTGTGCCTGAACCGTTGTTATGATCAAAAATCACTTTATAAGAAACCTTATCCCAGATAGCATAAAGAGTTACCTGACCGTCCTTATCGGCTGAAAGTTTACTAACAGACTGACCTGTTGAATACTTTGTTCCTGTTCCATCTGATTTTGTGTTCCAACTGTTAAAAGCATATCCATTCTTAATGAATGTATTTGCAGGAATAGTTACATTTCCTGTATATGAAGTATTTATCTGTGATGGCTGAGTGCCTGCGTCGTTTCCGTTACCGGAGAACCAAACAGTATACCAATTCTCGGACCACTTTGCATAAACAGTAGAATTTCCGGCTGTTTTATATACAGTATCTGCAGTAACCTGAGTAGTATAATTTGTATCAGTATACCAACCTTCAAAGGTATATCCTGTACGGGTGGGTGTTGCAAGGGTGGATACCTTCGAATCATAGGTAACGGTCTTTGATGCAGGACTCACACTTCCGCCATTTGCATTGTATGTAAGCGTATAATTATTTGCCTGCCATATTGAATAAAGAGTATTATTATAGCCGACAGTAACACTTGAAGCGGCGGATCCGGTTGAAGATGTTGACCAACCTTTAAATGTATAGCCTGTTCTTGATCCTGTATATGTAGGAGTATAAGAAACTGTCTGATTTGTGCCTATTGTTACATATACAGCTGCCGTTGAAGAAAGAGTACCGCCATTTGCATTAAAGGAGATTTTAGTGCAAAGAGCATTGATTGCATTGTTAAGATTTGTTGCAAGAGTATCCATATTGCTTGTGTTGTCAAGCTGAGTAAGAGCAAGAACTGCTGCTTTATATGCATTCTGGAATGCCGTCCACTTATAGGATGTATTTGCATCGAAATAACAGCTTTCAAGTGCACCTGATGTGATACCCGTTACACCAAGGGCTGCCATTTTATTTGTGGCATTGAGTACGGCTGCACGAAGGTTAGCTTTGTTATAATACTTTGCACTCATTTCACATACTACGTGAGAAGATGCATAATAACTTCCGTCTTTATTTCCGTAAAAACCTTTAACTCTGTAAGTATATGTTGCACCCTGTGTACCTGTTGAGCCTGAAAGTGCTCTCGGCCATACACCTGCATATCTGATACCTTCAGTTTCATTATAAGAAGTATTGGTAGCACTTGTTCCCTGAGAAGCGATAACGGTACCTTTATCATCATAATATTTACTTCTGTTATCAGAATCTTTATGCCAGGTATCATAGCCGGAAGGTGTACGGTCTGTGTAATCGGCAACATACCATGTACCTGTATTACCACCCGATCGCTCGTCATCGGTAACCATCATAGCTATATTCAAATTTGGGATTTGATTAAGATTCGAATATCTACTGGTATCAATAAACAAATTACCATAAGATTTCTGATAAACACACGACTGTACGTTATACGCATTGGCTCTGTATTTACCTACCACAAAATTCGATACAGGTGAAGTGTAAGTATCTGCAGAACTCTGACCGGCATAGGAGGGGGTTGAGTTTCCGGGGATCTGGAGATAGTAACCTGAACCTGAGGAATTGGTAAATACCGCATAACCGAGAGAACCGCCGGTTGATGAAGGTGCAACAGTGAAGCCGGAGGTTATTTTTGCCTGAGAACCGCTATATGCTGTTCCGTTAACATAACCCACATTATCACGGCTGATAAAGCTTGCAAAGTTAGAAAGCTTTGTATATTGATTCTGCCAATCATCATCCCAGTCATCGGCAAGCCCCGAGGAAACATGAGTTGCAGAATGAATACCTGATATCCATGTTATCTGACCTGCCCAGTTTGCACCGCCGGATGTGCCTGTACCTGCATTTGCACCACCGGCAACAGGATATATATAAGGTTTATATACATATGTATATGCGTATGCTTTCTTCGCAACATTATCCTTTGTATCGGTGTAAGACATTATCCACTCGATCCAGAAACCTGTTGTACTTGCCGATAAAGCGGGAGATTTACCGCCTGTGATATTAATAGTAGCATTTGTTCCGGGTGAGGTTGTGGAAAGAGTCACAGACTCACCGCCTATGGAACCGAATGAACTGTTAATATATCTGTAGGTAAGCTTTGCGCCCGATGCATTTGCATAAGAAAAATATATCTTACCCGTCGTATCATAAGAGCTCTGCGCCGTACCCGAAGAAGTATTATTTACATAATACTGAAATGGTGTAGTCGTAGCCTGAGCACTTGAAAGAGCCTCCGGATAGAGATAAATAACTTCAGGAACGATAAATTTAAAATCGCTCATAGTTATACTTGAAGCCTTGTTTGTTGCTGCATTTACTTGAATGAGCTCATTAGGTGCTACCCATACCCAGCACGAAAGTAACATCACTAAAGTCAGAAAAACTGATACAAATTTTTTAATTTTGTTTTTCACTAAAAACATCTCCTTGTTTTATTAAAAATAGAATGCTTACAAAAATAATCCTAACGACTGACCAACGTCAGAAATATTATATATAGATTAAATATATCATCTCTATATAGTAAAAACAAGTTTTTAGAATGTACATTTTTTTGTATGACATAACAAACTTTTAATGGTTTTATTATGCAATATAGCAAAATCACAAAAAAAATTTCCTGAATCAAACAGTTTAGTTCGATTCAGGATTAATGTTTTAACATTAAATTAACAAACATCATATTTTTGTCATTTGATGGGCTCAAATGTCACAGTAATTTTTGCACTCTTTGTATCATTTATGCTAACGGTAAGCTTCCTAATAGACTCAATCTCACCGTTATAGATGCTTTCGCTTTTCAATGAAACAAGTTCATTAACAGTGAATTTGCCGTCATCATGCAGTGTTGCCATCATTTTTTTGCCGTTAATTAGAAGAACAGCAGTTTTTCCGTCTTCTGAAATTTCAATATCCGCTTTGGTGTGCATAAACCAATATATATCACTTTTTATTCGGCATTCAACGGTATCGGATATTCTAAGTGATGTTCTGTTATTGTACAGTTCAAATTCTCTTATAACAGACTTTGCCATATTCATTGAATAAGCATCTGTCATATCAAGCACGGATCTTCCGCCGTCATCCGTTTCTTCAAAGAAAGTAAACTGCGCCTTAGCAAGAGCGTACTGATCATCAAGGGTAATATCGGGATTTATAACAAGAGTATTTTGTCCTTCTGCACGCTTGCAATAATTCTTCCATCTCTTTCCGGCAGGAAGATTCATAAAATATCCGGGAGCATCATAATCCCCTGGCCCAAGCTCCTCTGCCCATCGTTCGCCCATTGCATCAAAAACAAAAGTTCCGATATCAAGATCACCGTGATTTATGTAGTTATATCCGCCTTTTATTGCGGCATATACGGCATTCTTGTCCTGATAAGCACTTCTAAATACTGCAAATGTCTGTCCTATATCCGAGTCAAGACACACAGCTAAAGGCTCATCGGAAAAATCACAGCCCTCAGGCACATATTCTCTGTTATACCATAACAAGGAAAGAGCGCACTCCTTGCCGCTTCCGTTCTTCTCCGTATTGTCAGATGTATCAGGAGAAAAAACACCGGGAATACTGTCACACTGATAAGAGGAAAGCAACGGCTTTTTATATTCTGCCGCATACCAATGAAGTGCGGGAGAATAGCAAAGCCTATCCTTATTATCTCCGAAATTAAAGACACCGACAGGCGAAGTTACATATACGGGAAAGCTTCCCAGCTGACTGAAACCGTCAATTTCAGACATACCGAAATCGGTCCCGAAACAGTTTTTTGAAGTCTCTGTAAAATACACAATGGCATTCATACCCGACTGACAGTATCCGGGGCCTTCGGCATAAACACCGTCAGGAGTAAAATTCTCAAAGGCTATAGGCATATTTTTGTAGCACATTTCAAGAAAAGCAGAAGCTTTTTCAGGAGCGTATGAAAAAAATGTCATACAGGCAATTCCTATACCGCTGTAGCAGATGCTGTTCCAATTGTTCTTGGACCAGGTAAACCAATTCTTAAGATAATTCTTTGATAAGGCAGGCTCTATGGCATATTCCCAGGTCTTTTCGCAAAGAATTGCTTTCTGTTCTTCGTTCAGATAGTCAAAAAACCAATCATAGCCGATAGACACAGCAAGAGCCATTTCCGCCGTTGCAAGAAAGTGCCCGGTACACCAATCGGTGTAGGAGCAGACATTACTGAGCTCCTCCCAGGCTCTTTCAGCATATTTCTTTTCACCGGAAATCTGCCACGCATAACCTAATATTATAATTCTGTTAACCGTCTCTCTTGAGATGGGAAGAATACTATCCTCCTCATCAAGCACATATTCCATCGTAGGATAGATTTTTGTATCAAGCAAAGCATCAGCGTTAGAAAAAACGAAATCACTGAGAGGCTTTGTATACACGGAAAAGGAACCGCTTTTATATTCCTTTGCTGCTCTTTCAAATTCTTCCATACCGGTGAGCACAAAAGGATGCTGAACATCGCCTTTTTTGTTGAACAAGGCAAGTATTTCCTTTTTATCGGGTGAATCAGCAGCAGTATCAAGAGAGATGTAATCTATTCCGACTCTTATCATATCGGGAATCACATCAAAATAAGGACAAATATCCCCGAAGGAAACACCCGAAAAGAAAACAGCAGCAGAAGAAAACAATGCAGTTATCTTTGAAAATACACTCATTTATAACACCGCTTATCAGTTATTTTTTATAAATTCTACCATGGGAATAAGCTTAGAAGGATATCTTGTCGTAATATTATCACATTCAAGAGCCAAAGCCTTAGGCATATCACGAACCTGATTTACGGTCCAGACCGACATAAGAAGCCCCTGATCATGGAAAGCGTCAACCATTTTCTTTGAGCAGGATCTATAATGAATATTAAGTCCGACAGCCCCCACAGACTTAACCTCTTCAATAAGCTCCGCTATATACTGCTCATCCTCAATTCTTGATTTATCTATTTCTGTATTCAGATAATAAGTAACTCCGGGTGCTGCAGCTTTTACAGCTTCTACAGTATCTTTAGTAACACCGGTGAAAAAGTATCTGTCACTTATGCCGTATTTCCCGGCAGCTGCAACAACCTGAGCAAGATCATCCGTAAATTTCACATCAACATTGACCTTAAGGTTTTTGTACTGTGATATCAGTTCAAATGCCTCCTCAAGAGTAACCTCCCCACCTACAGGCTTATCGTGAGACAAAACAGCTATCCCCTCTTCATTAAAGCTGAGATCAAATTCAACGACATCCGCACCGTAGCCGAAGCCTAAGGTTATTGCATCCAAAGAATTATCCTTGGTTTTTTCGCAACCCGTATGAGCAGTAACGGTAAAACCGTCAGGCAATTTTACATCTTTTTGCAGACTTATATTTTCAACGGCAACAGCAAACAAAGCAGCTGTTCCTATAGAGCTGACAGCAACAAGAATTTTTTTAATACATTTCATAATAACACTCCTTTATACCTTGGTATATTAAAATATTATACCAAAAGAATTATTAAGTCAACGAAATAAGACAAACAATATTTTTTACAAAAGCAATTCATTTTGTGCAAATGTTACGATATTGCAAAAATTGATCTTTTTTGTTAATTTTTTATTCATTTTTTCTATGCATAAAATCAATGTTCATTTGTTATTATTTCAAAAAAAGAATTTCGCAAAGAAAGGATTTACCATGAAAAAGATTTTAGCAATTCTCCTGACATTACTTTTACTGTTAAACATTCCCGTTTCTGCATCGGCAATCGAGGTACCGATAGTCTTCAGCGGCAGTGATGTTCCCGTGGTTGCATTATTCGGCGACGGTGAAGCAATCTGCGATGAAGAAGGAAATGTTCTCTTTAAGTTTTCAGAGATACTCAATCTCTTCAACGGCTCTGATGAAGAAAACGGAGAAGAGTCCGACAATTCAACAATGGAAGCCGTTATTAACATTCTTCAGCCCTTCCTTGTAGAGGGTATTCTTCTTGACAAGTGGGACGGTTATTACGAAGCTCTTGAAAAAGAGATTGGTGATCTTTTTACTGAGGTAAGATTCGACAAAAACGGGGAATGTCCCAACAATACAGATATAGCTCCTTATCTTAAGGATGTTATGGCTGATAAAATGAAAACCGATTATAAGGCTATAAACGGTTCCTACTATGTTTACGATTATCAGTTCTGGTATGACTGGCGTCACGATCCCTTCAAGACAGCGGATGATTTCCATTATTATATTGAAGAAATCAAAAAAACAACAGGCTGTGATAAGGTTGCTATTCTTGCAAGATGCCTCGGCTCAACCGTAACAATGGCGTATATTGCAAAGTACGGTACAGATTCAATTTACGGTGTCGCCTTCAACGGTGCAGTCATTGAAGGTGCCGAGATCATAAGTGAAAGCATCAGCGGTAAATTCACTATTGATGCCGAAGCTATCAATCGTCTGATCGGTGATCTCAGTGCAACAGGCACATTAAATCTCGACAATTTTGTATCCTCAAGCATTGACCTTGCAATAAAGAGCGGACTTATCGGAACTGTTACCGAAACAGTTAAAAACACTATTTACTCCAAAGTCGTAAAAGGTGTTACATCTGCTCTTGCCCTTTCTACATTTTTCACGTGGCCCGGCTATTGGGCTTGTGTAAGCAAGGATGATTACACAAACGCAATTGAATATGTTTTCGGAGATGAAAACAGCAGCAAGAGAACAGAGTATGCAGGTCTTATCGAAAAGATCGATAAATATCATAACGAAGTTCAAATGGCACTCCCCTCACTCTATGACGAAATAGAAAACTCAGGTGCAAAGATCGGCGTTATTGCAAAATACGGCTTCCAGTTAGCTCCTATTTGCAAATCTTCAGATCAGATCGCTGACCAGTATGCAACTCTGACAAAGGCTTCCTTCGGTGCAACTACAGCTGATACTATTTTTGATACATTCTCCGATGAATATATCGAGCAGAGAAAAGCAGAGGATAAGGATAAGTACATTTCCCCCGACAAAATGGTAGATGCATCCACCTGCAGATTCCCCGATTATACATGGTTTACAAAGAATATTTCCCATTCCTACTGGCATGATTTTGAAACTGCATTGCTTTACAAGGTAATTACCGCTGATACGCAGTATACTGTTGAAGATTTCGATTGTACTCAGTTTATGGTTCATAACAATGAAACAGGCGAAATCTTCCCGATGACAGAAGAAAACTGTCATACTGAAAGCTGGTATAAAGAAGGCAAACCTGCTGAATCATTTATAGGTAAGTTTATTGCATTCTTCAGAGCGCTTATCAACTGGTTCAAGGCACTCCTCGGAAGATTATAATCTACATTAACCTCGTTAAGAATAAACGGCCGCTGTCAGACAGCAGCCGTTTATTCTTTTTCCCGGTAAGATCTGCTTATTCATAAACAAAGGGTTCTTCACGGAAAGTTGGGGAATGATGTCGGCACGGGAGTGCCGGGGAAAAGTTTTGCTTGAGCTTTTTCAAAAGCTCACGGTGTCAAGAGGCAGAGCCTCTTGTCGCACTCCGCAGAGTGCGA
>JAFSGH010000023.1 GCA_017440965.1 Clostridia bacterium
GCATCCCCTTTTCTGCGGAAAAGAGGCGCACTTGCAGAAATTCTGAACATTTCTCGGAAGTCAGGCTGATTCAGATAAAAAGAAAACTCCCCAAACGCCGTGCCGTTGGCACGAGCTGAGGAGTCAGAAGTTGTTACGGTGCTGAATGGAAGTCAGATGGCTTTGGTAGGTTTACTAAAAACTGCAGAACGCCGTGCCTTTGGCACGAGCTGAGGAGTCAGAAGTTGTTATGGGGCTGTGGGGAAGTCGGTTGAGGAGTCAGAAGCTTTTTCGGTGCTGTGGGGGAGTTCGCTGGGGGATGAGGTTGGTGCGGCAATTTTTGTTTCTCCCGAAGGTGCGGTAATAGCATCAGCACGCAAATCGCACGCAAACCGAAAAAAATCAGCACGCAAACAGCACGCAAACAGCACGCAAATTTTCGTCCGCCGAACCCCTCTGAAGCCTTATGTGTAAAGGCTTCAGGGCAGTTTTCAGTATCGGGGAAAATATAAAAAACAGCACGCAAATCGCACGCAAACAGCACGCAAACCGAAAAAAATCAGCACGCAAATCGCACGCAAACATTACATTATATAGATAATAAAGTAATAAGGTTAGATAATAAAGTATTAAGGTATATGGGAAGGAGTGGATCGGATCTCAAAGGTCTGAGAAGACAGACTCACACTTCAAGCACAATGGGTGAGGAGAAGATCGGATCTCAAAGGTCTGAGAAGACAGACTCACGCTTCAAGCACAATATGTGAGTTGAATTAAAATATGAACAAATTGTAAAATTTAAAAAACGGGGGTAAAAATGCAACATGAAAAAAATTTTTATGATATAATGCATTCCGAAGTAATAATATTAAATAATATCTTCCGCTAAGGGTATCCTTTGCGGAGGATTTGTTTTTGTATGGGAAATTGCCCGCGGCGTGAGAAATCTGCATATGTCAGAAAATACCCGTTTCCCCGAAGGACAGGGCTTGCGGGGGAGGCATAATGCTTAAATATTAATAGATGATTGCCCGTATTGTAAGAGATCTGCATATGTCAGAAAATACCCGTTTCCCCGAAGGACAGGGCTTGCGGGGGAGGCATAATGCTTATAAATTAATAGATGCTTGCTCGCATTGTAAGAGATCTGCATATGTCAGAAAATACCCGTTTACCCGAAAAACGGTGCGTGAGGGCGAGGCAGAAGGCTTTTTAGTTAAAGGAGAGATGAAATTGGAGTCCTATTATATTCATCCGAGGAAGATATATGAAATGTACAGCTCCGATAAGGATATGATCTATCTGTATGAGACCTTGCGTTATTATGCGCGCTATGTGCCTTGTGTTATCAACGGAACAAAAGTTGAAAGCGGTCAGCTTCTGATCACCATGAAGGATCTGTCTGAGATGTGCTCTGTAAGTGTAGCTCAGCTTCGGCGTATGCTCGGAGTATTCTCCGATAACGGCGGTATAACCACCGAAAATCTCGGAAAAAAGGGAATTCTCATCACTCTTCAGCCTGCATTTATCGATGGCGGCAGGGGAAAAGAGAGAAAAAAAGAGAATACATATCAGAATAATAGGACATGGGGAAATTACCAAAAAGAGAAGAATGCTCCGTCGGAAAAGGCTTCTGAGCCTTCATATGATCTTGCCCGTGCAGAGGAAAGAGCAAGAATGACCGTACCAAAGGTTAAAAAGCGTGAAAAAAGATAAGAAGGAAAATGGGCACATAAATTAACATGTTTGACGCGCATTGATAAAATAAGACAGTTTTATTTCTGTATATCCTGACGGACGGAGAAAGGCTTTTTTTCCCTCTTCACGCAAAGTCTGGGAATTATATTACTCACTTTAATCATTTTGTGCTTCGCACTTGGTCCGCCCGGCGAGGGTTCCCAACGAAAAACAGTCCACCGGACTGTTTTTCTCCCCTCTTCGCAATTGCAAGCATAGGAGATTTCGCACTCTGCTAAGTGTCACAAGAGGCTCTGCCTCTTGACACCGTGAGCTTTTGAAAAAGCTCACGCAAAACTTTTCCCCGGCACTCCCGTGCCGACATCATTCCCCAACTTTGCGTGAAGAGGCTTTTTTCTGTCCGTCATTCTGTTGTGCATAGACAGACAGTTTTTCTTGACATTGGGTGGTATTTATTATAATATTGAAACAAGTATGGAAATATTATCCTGAAGCCTTGGCTTTGGGGGAGAGGTTTCCTGAAAAAAGAAAGGACGATTATTATGAAAACACGCAAAAAACTGTTTTGTATGCTTGTTGCCGTAATGCTCTGCTGCTTTATGTTTATGACAGCGGGTGCTACCGATGCGGGTACTGATGCTTCTGTTCTTGCCGCAGTTGATACTGAGGCTACAACAGAGATAGCTGAAGAAAAAGTATCAGACGATGCGGCAACAGAAGAAAGCGCTCTTACAACAGGCGCGGATTCCTCACTTGATGTTTATCTTGATTCCTGCCCCGACTGTGAGGGTGAGGGAACCTGCTACAGCTGTGAGGATTGCGGCTACTCAGGTATTTGTGCCACTTGTGAAGGCACAGGCACGGTTGATGTAAGAGACGGTGCTTCAAGCGAATACTTTGCCGAGTTTTGGGCACTTATTCCTCCCATTATCGCAATTGCTCTTGCACTTATCACTAAAGAGGTTTATTCCTCACTCTTTGTAGGTATCGTTGTAGGCGGATTTCTTTCCGCAAACGTATTCAGAAGCGGTTTCTCCTTTACGGGAGCTATGGACTACATAATCAATGACGGTCTTATTTCCGCTGTTTCCGACAGTGCGGGTATCTTTATTTTCCTTGTGCTTTTGGGAATTATGGTTGCTCTTATCAACAAGTCAGGCGGCTCCCGTGCCTTCGGTAACTGGGCTGTCAAGAACATCAAGACAAGAGCAGGCGCAATGCTTGCAACCTTCGTTTTAGGTGTGCTTATATTCATTGACGACTATTTCAACTGCCTTACTGTAGGCTCTGTTATGCGTCCCGTAACTGACTCTCATAAGATCTCAAGAGCAAAGTTTGCATATCTTATTGACGCAACTGCTGCTCCCGTATGTATGATCGCTCCCATTTCCTCATGGGCAGCTGCTGTTGCTTCCTATGCAGAAGAGGGACAGGGACTCAAGCTCTTTATTGAAGCTATCCCCTTTAACTTCTATTCACTTCTTACCTTCGTATTCATCCTTGCTGTCGTATTCTTCAAGATCGATTACGGTCCCATGAAGCTTCACGAGATGAACGCTCAGCTTAACGGCGACCTTTACACAGAGGGCGACAAGGCAGAGAATATTGATGAAAATCAGGGCAACGCAAAGGGCAAGGTTATTGACCTTATTCTTCCCGTTGTATTCCTCATTGTTGCCTGCATATTTGCTCTCGTTTATAACGGCGGCATCTTAGACGGCGCTTCCTTCGTTGATGCATTCTCAAATACAGATGCAACCGTAGGTCTTCCCTGGGGCGCACTTATCGCTCTTGTTCTCACAATGGCTTATCTTATGATAAGAAGAATAATCACCTTAAAGGGTGCTATGGAATGCATCCCCGAGGGCTTCAAGGCTATGGTGCCTGCTATCACTATTCTTACATTTGCAACAGCTCTTAAGAATATGACAGGTCTTTTGGGTGCTAAGTATTTCGTAGCCGATCTTATGAACGGTGCGGCTGAGGGACTTGCAAACTTCCTTCCCGCAATAATCTTCCTTGTTGCCTGCGGTCTTGCATTCGCAACAGGTACATCATGGGGCACCTTCGGTATCCTTATCCCCATCGTTACCGCTATCTTCCCCGCAGATACAAACATCCTTGTTATCGGTATCTCCGCTTGCCTTGCAGGTGCTGTATGCGGCGACCATTGCTCACCCATCTCCGATACAACTATTATGTCCTCTGCAGGTGCTCAGTGTAACCACATCAACCATGTAAATACACAGCTGCCTTATGCTATCACCGTAGCCGCTGTATCCTTTGTAACATACATTGTTGCAGGTATCACTCAGAGCTTTATTGAGTCCTATGCATTAAACGTAGTTATCTCCCTTGCAGTAGGCGTTGTTCTTACTCTCGGCACTCTCTTTGTAATAAAAACTGTTACGGGAAAGAAGACTCAGAAATAAATCCTCTGACACAATAAAAATATAAGCAAAAAAGAGCCTTCGGCAGTTGAAGCTGCTGAAGGCTTTGCTGTTGATATTGTTAAACTTATCGGTAGTTTATAGGAGAGGTTACCATTTGAGGGAGAATTCGGCGAAGGATTTTTCGTAGTCCTCTGCCTTGAAGCTTATTGTCTGACAGAGCTTTTCTATGTCGATATCCTCTTTTATATAAAGTGACAGTGTGAAGTCGTCGCCGGTTTTATTGTCAAAGCTTATGGGCTCGTCAAGGATCAGCTCATATTCCTTGTCCTTGAGAAGCTCGTTTTCCTCTGCAACAAAGCAGTCGATCATATATGAATAGGGGGATATCTTTCCCGCTTCGGCTGTGAGGAAGAAATCTATTCTCGTCCAACTCTCTTCGTCCGTTGCGGCATCCTCTGCTAAAGCATCATCCCCGAAGGAGCTCTCCGTGGACTGGGAAGCGTTTTCCTCGGATTCTGTTGCGGGCTTTTCGGACTCTGAAGCAGGAACTTTTGTTTCTGAAACGGTCTCTTCTGACTCTAAAGCGGTCTCTTTTGTTTCGGGATCAATCTCTTTCGTCTCGGAAGAGGTTATTTCATCAGCTTCAGCGGCAGAATTTTCTGTATTTTCCTTTTCTGTGCCTTCCTCGGCTTCATTCTCCTTCCTGTCGGAAACAGCTTCTTCCGGGAGTACGGCGTTTTCGGTTATCTCCACTGCATTCAGCGTAAATACGGGAGGAGTCACCGCCTGCCAGATGAAAAGCACGGGAATGGAAAAGAGTGTGAGCATAATTAAAACATAAATAACGGCACTGAAGCCCTTTAATATCGTTATTACAGATTTTTCAAACACACAAAACACCTCATTATAAATACTAACACAAATATGACCGACAGTCAAGAAAAGAGGGGAGAGGCAATTAAATTACGGAGATTTAAATAAAATTATTGAATTAATCCGTGTTATAATTTATAATATTATTAATCTACACCTGCGGAGGAACCGATGAAGAGGTTAATTGCAATTTTTCTTACACTGGTCATTATAGCTTCGGTATTTACTGCCTGCACAAATACACAGCAGGCGGCATATCCTCTTACGGTAAATTCCACTCCCATTGACGGAGAGATATTCAGATATTACCTTGACGCGGTATGGGACAGCGAGGAGGCCGCGGGAACTAAGGACGGGCGGATAGATCAGGCAACATATATGTGCATACGCTATGTGGCTGTGAATTCCACCTTTTTATCCTATTCTCTGTCGCTGACGGACGCTGAAAAAGCGGAGCTTTCCGCTCAGACTAATGTGCTGTGGGATATGTTCGGAGAATATTACGGAAGGCTCGGTATCTCAAAGGAGACCTATCTTAAGATACGCACCAACGAGGAATACATTGAGAAGCTCCGTCTTTATTTCTATGACAAGGGCGGCACTCAGGAGATAAGCGACGCGGTATTAAGAGGTGTGCTTCAGGAGAATTTCATTTCCTTCAGATATGTAAGAACTCCCGATACCAATACCGATGTATACGGAAATGCTGTAAGCTACACGGATGAGGAGCTACAGAGGCTTACCTCTCTTTATTCCTCTGCCGTATCCACCGTTGCCCCCTCCTACGGGATAGATAAGGCTTATTCTCAGATATCCCCCTCCTTCCCCCTTACGGAAAAATCCTACGAGACCGAGGTCATAGACAGAAACGATCACGAATTCTCCTCGGTATTTTACGATACCTTAAAGACAATGACTGAGGGTACGGGAAGAATATTCCAGTATGACGGATATATATATCTTGTCTACAGAACGAATATCCTGACAGAGCCTGAAGCCTTCTCGGAGCTTCGCGGCACCTGCCTTAAGATGGTAAGCGAAGAGCCGCTTCAGTCAACGATAAATATGATGTGCAACGCCTATCAGTCGGTCAGAGACCCCGTGACGGTGGGCGAATACTACAAGGAGGTCGGAAATAACAGATGATCGAGATCAACAATCCCGTGACAAATGCCATTCTCAGAAGGAGAACTATCCGCTCCTTTACGGATGAAGAGCTCAGCGAGGAAATAATAAATAAGCTTCTTGAATGTGCCATGTGGGCGCCCAGCGGCAGGAATTCTCAGCCCTGCCATGTGAGAGTGCTTAATGACAAGAGGGCGCTTGATGCACTTAATAAGGATTTCAAGGATAAGGTAGGCTGGGATACACCTGCCTACACGAGATGGGATGTAAATCCCGTATATCAGGGCGCGCCCTGTATGTTCTTCATATATGCAGAGAATAAGGATGCCATGAACGGCGGAATTATGGTAGAAAATATTGCCGTTGCCGCCGAGGGAATGGGACTTGGCTCCTGCATCATTGCAAGCGTCGGCGGTCTCTTGGAGGCACCCGAGGGAAATAAATGGAAAAAGCTTCTTGAGATTCCCGAGAATTTCTGCTTTATAATTGCCGTTGCCGTAGGCTATAAGGCTGAAGAGCCTGAGCCAAAGGAAAGAAGGCCTGAGAATTTCAGGCTCATAAAGGAGATCGATCATGAAGCCCTTTAAGTTTATTCTTTTGACGGATACCCATTATTTTGCCCCCTCGCTTGGCTGTCGCGGTGAGGAATACGACAAGTTTATGCAGTTTGAACAGAAATGCTTTGCCGAGACCTCGGCTATAAACAAGGCGGCATTCCAGGAGCTCAAAAGGATGACGGATATTGATACCGTGCTTATCGCAGGAGATCTCAGCTTCAACGGAGAAAAGCTCAGCCATCTTGAATTTATTGAGCTTCTGAAGGATCTGAAACTCGCCGGCAAGAAAATATATGTCATCACCGCAGGTCACGACTGCAATGAGCATCCCTTTGCCTTTGACGAGACGGGAAGGCTTGCTCCCGAGGGCACGAAAAGAGAAGAGCTGTTTGACCTCTACTATGAGTTCGGCTTTTCGGACGCTTTATGCTATGACAGAGAGTCTCTTTCCTATGTGGCAGAGCTCAGTGAAGATATATGGCTTCTTGCTCTTAACAATGACGGCAATAATGAGATCGGACATACCTATACCTCTTCTCAGCTTGAGTGGATCGCTGAGCAGACGAAAAGAGCAAGAAAAGAGGGTAAGATGATGTTCTGTATGAACCATTATCCTCTTCTTGCCGCTTGTCCCTTGTTTGATCTCATAGGCGATGCCGTTATGCCCGACGCCGACAGAATAACATCCTTTCTTGCGGACGAGGGCGTGCACCTCGGCTTTACGGGACATATGCACAATCAGAGCATAAAGATGAAGGTGACAGAAAAGGGTAACCGCTTTTACGATGTCTGTACAGGCTCTATTATCGGCTGTCCCGCCTTTATGAGAAGAGTTGAAATTATTGACAGCGATACCGTTAAGATAGAATCTCTGCCCGTTCCCGATTTTGACTATGATAAGGACGGACTTACACACGAGGAATACCTTAAGCGTCAGTTCGATATGATGATAAATACATATCTTGACTGTATGGCAGAGGATCCGAAGAGGCTTATGAGAAAGCTTCGTCTTCCCGAGAAGGCAATTCTTGAAAAGCTGCTTGTTTTCTTCGGCAAAAAGCTTAATAAGGCCACCCTCGGCTCTGTCTGTAAGCTGATGCTTGTAAAATGTGACGACAGCATCAAGGAAAGAGGCTTAAGGGATTTTTTGACGGAGATAGTAAGAAATGTATTTACGGGAAATGCTCCCTATGTTGAGGGGACACCCGAATACAATGCATTTATGGGCGTTATCGACAGATTTTCTCCCATACTTAAAATCGTGAAAAAGAAGGTAAAGGTAAGAGGAAGGCCTCTTGATGTAAGAGAGCTGCTCCGTCTTACGATAGGAAACTACGGAGTTGACGAATATAATACAACGCTGAAGCTTTCATAAGGAAGTCTCGGTATTATTTTACGGGAGGGAATATTATGAAAAAAATATTTTCTTTATTATTGACATTATTGATGCTGCTCGGTATCTTTTGCTCCTGCTCCGACGGCTCGGGAAGTGATACGGCAGTATATAGAATAGGCATCTGTCAGTTCCTTGAGCATACGGCTGTTGACAGTGCAACAGAGGGCTTTAAGGCGGCGCTTACGGAAAAGCTCGGCGATGAGGTAAGCTTTGATGTGAAAAATGCCTCAGGTGAAAAGATGAATGCTCAGAGCATCTGCTCAGGCTTTGCAGGGGATAATGTTTCTCTTATCTTTGCAAATTCCACTAACGCTCTTGCCGCTGCTGCGGAAGCTACATCTGTCATTCCCGTGGTTGCCTGCTGTGTCACTGATTTCGGCGGAACTCTCGGCACGGCTCTAAACGACGGAAAGACGGGTATAAATGTCACCGGCTGTTCAGATCTTCTTCCTTTAGAGAAGCAGGCTGAGGTCATAAATGAGATTTTCCCTGCAAAAGGCACTGTCGGTATTCTTTACTGCTCCAGCGAGACAAATTCCAAGTATCAGGCAGACGAAATAAGCAAGCATCTTTCAGACCTTGGCTTTGAGGTAAAGGTCTTCACCTTCGTTGATACCACGGATGTTACGCTTGTAACTCAGCAGGCTGCCGCCGAGTGTGATGTTATTTACACTCCCACAGATAATACCGTTGCTTCAAATACTCAGGCCATAAATAATATCCTTGAGCCTGCCCGCGTGCCCCTCGTTGCCGGAAATATCGATGTTGCCGTTGAATGCGGAATTGCAACCGTTGGCATCGACTATTATAAATTAGGCTATGAGGCAGGACTTATGGCTTATGAGATATTAAAGGAAAACAGAGATCCTGCCGATATGGAAATTCATTTCGCTGAGGAATACTTTAAGAAATATGTACCCGAAAGAGCCGCCCTTCTGGGAATCAAGATCCCCGAAGGATATACTGTCATAAAGGGAAATGGGCGCACAAATTACCATACTTGACGCGCAAGTATATTTGACAGGTTTTAGCCTTTAGCATAAGTTTTGCTAAAGGCTTCTTTTTTTGCCTATATCTTAATTCCAAGGCGCTTGATTTTCGGCTCTTCGCAGTACCAATGTACGGCTTGCCAGAGCCGAAAATCACAATTATGGCAATTTCTGTCCCATTTCCCGTGCAGCCACTTGGTTACTGCAGACTTTGTTTAGTTACTTTACCCTTGTAACTGACTTTAAGAGGGGTGCCGGATTCCGATAAATGCCCACAATTCCCGCAATTGCATCCCCTTTTCTGCGGAAAAGAGGCGCACTTGCAGAAATTCTGAAAATTTCTCGGAAGTCAGGCTGATTCAGATATAAAGA
>JAFSGH010000068.1 GCA_017440965.1 Clostridia bacterium
ACGACTTGAAATTCAGTAAATAATCGGGAACCCTTCTTCGTAAGGGTTCCCCTATCTATTTTTAGGTATATCGAGGTAAAACGTATGAATATGAATCATTTTACACAGAAAAGTATTGAAGCGCTTCGTGGTATGCAGTCGACTGCCTTGGAAAACGGAAACCAGCAGATCGAACAGATCCACCTGCTAGATGCCCTTATATCCAAGGAGGACGGACTCATTCCCAACCTCGTTAAGCAATCCGGAGCTTCTACGGTAAATATAAAGCAGCAGACCGAGCAGGCAATCTCTTTCCTGCCCAAGGTCAGCGGTATTCAAGCTGACAAGCTATATCTATCAAGAGAGCTTGATGCAGCCTTCATGGAAGCAGAGGCACAGGCAAAGAAGATGAAGGATGAGTTCGTCTCTGTCGAGCATCTGATGCTTGCCCTCTTTGCAAAGGGTGATATGAAGGTCAAGGATATCTTCCGAAATGCAGGTCTTACGAAGGATGCCTTTCTGACTGCTCTGAAAAACGTTCGAGGTAGCAGGACGATCACCAGCGACAATCCCGAAGAGACCTACGACGTACTCAAAAAGTACGGACAGGACTTGGTCGCCAAAGCTAAAGAGCAAAAGCTTGACCCCGTCATCGGTCGTGACGACGAGATCCGAAACGTGATCCGCATTCTATCCAGAAAGACCAAAAACAACCCGTGTCTCATCGGTGAGCCCGGTGTTGGTAAGACTGCGATTGCGGAGGGTCTTGCGTTACGTATCGCCAAGGGCGACGTTCCCGACAACCTGAAGGATCGCATCATCTTCTCTCTTGATATGGGTGCGCTGATCGCGGGTGCAAAGTTCCGTGGTGAGTTTGAGGAAAGACTCAAAGCGGTTCTGGAAGAGGTCAAGAACAGTGAGGGCAAGATCATTCTGTTCATCGATGAGCTTCATACCATTGTGGGCGCGGGCAAGACCGACGGTGCCATGGATGCAGGAAATCTCTTAAAGCCAATGCTTGCGCGTGGCGAGCTCCACTGTATCGGTGCTACAACGCTCAACGAGTACCGTCAGTACATTGAAAAGGATGCGGCTTTGGAGCGTAGGTTCCAGCCCGTCATGATTCCCGAGCCTACCGTTGAAGACACGATCTCGATTTTGAGAGGACTCAAGGAACGCTACGAGGTATTCCACGGTGTAAAGATCCACGACGGAGCTTTGATTGCCGCCGCAACCCTTTCCGACCGCTATATTTCCGACCGTTTTCTTCCCGACAAAGCCATTGACCTTGTAGATGAGGCGTGCGCTCTGATCAAGACCGAAATGAACTCCATGCCCTCCGAGATGGATGAGGTTGCCCGTAAAATTATGCAGCATGAGATTGAGGAAGCGGCACTGAAGAAGGAAAAAGACAAGCTTTCCGTGGAGCATCTGAAAGAGATCCAAGCCGAGCTTGCCGATTTGAGAGCGCAATTCAATGAAATGAAGTCCAAGTGGGATATCGAAAAGCATTCGATTGAAAAGCTCCAAAAGCTCCGTGAGGAGATCGAGCAAACGAACGCGGAGATCGAACGTGCGCAGAGCAGCTACGACCTCGGCAAAGCAGCAGAGCTTCAGTACGGCAAGCTTCCTGCTTTGAAGAAACAGCTTGAAGAGGAAGAGGCGAGAGCCGCAGAAGCGACCAAGAGCACTTTCCTCCTTCGTGATAACGTCAGTGAGGAGGAGATCTGCAAGATCGTCGCGAGATGGACAGGTATTCCCGTATCCAAGATCATGGAGAGCGAGCGTGAAAAGCTTTTGGGTCTTGAGGACATCCTTCACAAGCGAGTCATCGGTCAGGATGAAGCTGTCCTCAAGGTCAGCGAAGCCATTCTTCGTTCCCGAGCGGGAATCAAGGATCCGCGCCGTCCTATTGGCTCGTTCCTCTTCTTAGGTCCTACTGGTGTCGGTAAGACCGAGCTTGCCAAAGCTCTTGCCGAAGCACTGTTTGACGACGAAAAGAGTATGATTCGAATTGATATGAGTGAGTATATGGAGAAATACTCGGTATCCAGACTCATCGGAGCGCCTCCCGGATACGTGGGCTACGATGAAGGTGGACAGCTTACCGAGGCAGTTCGCAGAAAGCCCTATGCTGTTATCCTCTTCGATGAGGTAGAAAAGGCTCACCCCGACGTATTCAACGTACTGTTGCAGGTTTTGGACGACGGACGTATCACCGACAGCCAAGGCAGAACGGTTGACTTCAAGAATACGGTCATTATCCTGACCTCGAATCTTGGTTCCGGTGCAATTCTTGATGGAATCAATGCAAACGGCGAGATCAACGAGGAAGCAAGACAGACGGTATCCGAAATGCTGAAACGCAGCTTCCGCCCTGAGTTCTTGAACAGACTTGACGAAATTGTGTTCTACAAGCCACTCACCAAGGAAAACATCAACGGCATCGTAGATCTTCTGATTGCAGACCTCAACAAGCGCTTGAAGGATAAGCAATTGACGGTTGAGATCACCGACGCAGCAAAGGAACATATCATCGATTCCGCTTACGATCCGACCTACGGTGCAAGACCGCTCAAGCGTTTTATCCAATCCAAGATTGAAACACTGCTTGCACGTGAGATCATCGGCGGTGATATTGAGCCCGAAACAACCTTGAAGATTGATTGTGAAAACGCTTCTCTGGTGATAAAATAAAAGTTATGCCCTCGCTCCATTTCGGAACGAGGGCAGAATGTTATTAAGCGTAAAAATAAATTGATTGTGTACCAAGGTTGATCGGCAATGTAGGTTCTTCTGTTCCATCGTAATACTTGCTCATAGCAACAGTTGCATATCCGTTTTTCCCGTCTATGGTAATTTCGTAATCTATTCCATCAGGCGTTTTCTTTGCTACCTTATGGCATTCAATCGAAAAATCCCTATGGGGCGTTGAGCTCCATAGGGATTTTCTGGCTATGGGCTACAAAAAAGATATTTTCGGCAGTTTACGTATGAATTCGAACCCTCACATAACCGTTCGTTTTTAGTGAAATCGTTCGCTTACGCTCACGGTGAAATAATTTACTCCGTAAATTGTGAAATTTGATGCTATCGCATCAAGTGAAATTAAATCCACCCACCGCCGCAGCGATTTCACTCGAGCGAAGCGAGAATTTCACATTGCGAAGCAATATTTCACCCACCCGAAAGGGTGGATTTAGTTGAAAAACCGACAAGTTGAAACTTGTCGGTTTTTCTGGCGGAGACGGCGAGATTCGAACTCGCGGGGGATCACTCCCTAACTGATTTCGAGTCAGCCCCGTTATGACCACTTCGATACGTCTCCTTATTTATGCTTTGTTATTTTATCAAATTGTAATTTGCTTGTCAAGAGTAATAGAAATAATGTTAATTTTTAATTTAATATAGATTTATGAAAATATATCTGGTAAAATATGTAAAACAATTATCCGAGGTAATATTTAATGAACAATGTCGTAAAATTAATTATTTCTATGGCTGCAAATCTTTCAGGCAGTCTTATAAAAAAGCAGATAAACATACGATATGACAACAGTATATTTTCATATCAGTTCTACAACTGCGTTGTATCTCTTGCTTCGGCTATAGTATTATTAATAATGGCAGATAATACCTCATGCTCATTATTTACCATTATTACTGCCGTGATATTCGGCCTTATTACGCTTATTCAGCAGATCACTAATCTTTATGCCCTTGAGTCAGGCCCGTTGTCTTATACATCAGTTCTTATATCTCTTTCATCCCTGATACCAACGATATCAGGAGCAATATTCTGGAACGAAAAAATTGCCGCCGTACAATATATCGGAATTGCTCTTATGACAGTATCCTTTTTATTTTCCGTTAGTTCCGACTCAGAGAGCAAAAAGACAAATAAAAGATGGTTATTCTTTTGCCTGACAGCATTTCTATGCACAGGTGCCATCGGAGTTATGCAGAAATTTCATCAGACATCCGCTCACAAGGATGAGCTCGATTCCTTCCTTATAATTGCTTTTTTTGTATCATTTATTCTATCAGGTATTCATTCTCTTGTATTACTTAAAAGCAGCAAAAAAGAAGCATTTTCGAAGACTTCTTCCGTAATAAGACTAATCCCTCTTGCACTAATGCTTATATCGGGAATATTTGTGGCAATTAATAACAAATTCAATTTATATCTTTCAGGCGTAATGGAAGCCGCGATCTTCTTCCCGACAGTTAACGGAGGAGGCCTGGTCCTTACATCTGTATTTGCTTATCTGATCTTTAAGGAAAAGCTGACAGTAAAGCAGTGGGTAGGTGTAATAATAGGAATTATTGCCGTTATTCTGATAAGCAATCCTTTCCAATAATCAAAATCCGGTTTTCAGTATTCTTCCTTCATAGCGGTTATAAAGATTCTTTTTGTCCGATCTTTTCACAATATAAGCTTGAGTTGCGTTATTAAGAAGCACCAATTTTATATTCTCGCCGAATTTTTCCGAAAAGTGCTTTTTCACAGTTTTATATTCAGGCTCATATTTTTTCAGCTCCGCAGGTACTTTTATATTCACATCAGTTGAGATCAGATCGCAAAGAAGCTTTTCTCTGAGTTTCTCCCAGTCACATCTGTGCATAAATGTGTTGTAAATAACTTCAACAAATTTATAAAGCTCAACACTTTCAAGTCCGGTGGCACTTCCTATTTCACAAAAAAGCTCAAAGGCCGTTAGTTCAAGACAATCAAGCAAATAATCGGTTGTAAGCAGGAATCTGCCGCTGTTATACATTCTTTCAAGCGCTGCTTCGCAATGCTTCAGCTTTAATATATCCTCATAACTCATAGTCAGGGTTTCTTTGATTTCATAGGGAGGCTCAGCAGAAAAGGATTTTGCAAAGCTGTCGGCAGCATCCCGCATTTTTGTTCCGTATAGCAATTTAAGAAAGCCCAGCTGAAGCATATGCGGTCTCATGGAAAAGGCTCTGTTAAAGCCGACGGCGAAGCTATTTATATCTTCATACGGGAGTCCGGCAATGAGATCTGTATGTATGTGAATATTCCGAAGCGATATAAGTCTTAATAAATTTTTTTCAAGCTTCTTGCTGTCACTCCTTCTGTTTATGGCTGTGGCAGTATTTTTATTGAAGGTCTGAATTCCTGCTTCAAGCTGAATTAGCCCTTCCGGCATTTCCGACAGAACACATATCAATTTATCAGTTAATATATCAGCGGATATTTCAAAATGAAATCTGACGCCGTAATCAAAAAATCTATGATAATTTTCCTTGATAAATTCAAGTATCTGATATGCATGCCGTTCAGAAGCATTAAAGGTCCTGTCTATGAATTTAACAGTTTTAACTCTATTTTCTGAAAATTGAATCAATGCATTTTTTGTTCGCTCAAACTCAAAGAATCTTACCTTATCAAGTCTTCCCGATAAACAATAAGAACAGGAAAACGGACAGCCTCTTGAGGCTTCTATATATGCAATTCTGCCGTTTAAGCTGTTAAAATATTCATCACAATACGGCGACGGGGGAGTGTCAGTGTAAAATTTCTCAGGCACAGATATTATTTCATCATTTTCCCTGTAAGTAAGACCGCTTACAAGAGAAAGCTCTCCCTTACAATAAAATGTATCTGCAAACTTAGAAAAGCACCATTCACCTTCGCCACGAAGCACAAAATCAATGAATAAATACTCAGAAAGAATATTCTTTTCTCTATAGCAGACCTCAGGTCCGCCCAATGCTAATACAATGTTGCTTCTTTCTTTCAAAATTCGGCATATTTCAAGAGTTTTCGTAATATTCCATATATAACAGGAAAATGCTGCAATATCAGCCTTTTCAGACAATATTTCATCAACGATCTTTTCCGTATCGATATTTATTGTTGACTCATATACAGCAACAGAAATATTTTCTTTGCAAAACTCATTAATTCCTGCACTGATACACCACGGCGCAAGAGATGAATGAATAAATTTTGAATTAAGACATATTGCAAGAACCTTCATAGCACGCTCCGAAAAAAGAAAGGGCAAGCACAATAAGCACTTGCCCGAAATTATAAATTAAAGACTTGTTACGATCTCATATGTATCCTGAGCTATCATAAGCTCTTCGTTTGTAGGAATAACAAAAAGCTTAACCTTTGAGCCGGGAACAGAGATTTCTAACTCCTCGCCACGCTTGCCGTTTGCTTCTTCATTGATGGCAGTTCCGAGGAATTCTAATTTCTCTGCAACTCTTGTACGGTAATGAGGATTATTCTCACCGATACCGCCTGTAAATACAACAGCGTCAACACCACCCATAGCAGCTGCAAAGCCGCCGATATACTTAACAAGCTGGTGACAAAGCATAGATTCTACGAGCTTTGCTCTTTCATCACCGTTCTTAGCATCAGTCTCGATAGTTCTGTTATCGCTTGTCTTTTCGGTAACGCCGAGCATACCTGACTCTTTGTTCATAATGTTATCGATCTGATCGGGAGTGAGATTTTCCTTCTTCATAATAATGGGGATAATAGCAGGATCTATTGAGCCGCATCTTGTTCCCATCATAATACCTTCAAGGGGAGTAACGCCCATTGTTGTATCAAGACACTTACCGTCCTTAACCGCAGCAATTGAAGAGCCGTTTCCGAGGTGGCAGGTAACGATCTTTGTGCCTTCAGCCTTGCCGCCGAGAAGCTCAATGCATCTCTTGCTTACAAATCTGTGAGAGGTTCCGTGGAAGCCGTAGCGACGGATGCCGTAATCCTTATAATATCTGTAGGGAAGTGCATACATATATGCATAATCAGGCATAGTTGCATGGAAACCTGTATCAAAAACAGCTACCTGAGGAACACCGGGCATAACCTTTTCACAGGACTCGATACCCATAAGGTTTGCAGGGTTGTGAAGAGGTCCGAGATCAAAGCATTCTCTGATAGCAGCCTTAACATCCTCAGTAACAAGGACAGAACCGCTGAATTTCTCTGCACCGTGAAGAACTCTGTGACCAACAGCTGCAATTTCTGCCATTGAACCGATAACACCCTGATCTGCACTTGTAAGAGTATCAATAACGATCTTTATAGCAGCGGAATGATCTGCCATTTCTATGGGAACTGCCTTACAGTTTTTAGACTCATCTGCAGGAACTTTATGTGTAAATGTGCTGTCTTTTCCTATCTGCTCGCAGATACCTTTTGCAAGTAATTCATTGGTAGTCATATCAAAAAGCTGATATTTAAGTGATGAGCTACCGCAATTGAAAACAAGAATTTTCATAATTTACCTCCGTAATATTGAATTTAATTATAACCTTTAGTATTATATACTTTATAAAAGCATATTTCAAGTCCTTATTGATATCGGGAGCGATTTTTTTGAAAGTTTCATTTATTGCAAGTGAATATAACCCGTTTCACAACGGCCATCAATATCATATTCGGGAAACAAGAAATGCCGGAGCGGATGCCGTCGTGTGCATTATGAGTGGAAACTTTGTTCAAAGGGGAAGTATTGCCGTCTGCGACAAATACCTGAGAGCAGAAATGGCACTAAAATGCGGAGTCGACCTTGTTTTGGAGCTGCCCGTGAAATTTGCGATATCGACAGCATCTTATTTTGCTGACGGTTTCGTAAAAACCGCAGCGGCAACAGGACTTCAGGGCTATATTTCCTTTGGTGCGGTAAATTCAATAGAATTACTGCAGGAGCTTAAGAATATCATCTTTTCCGACAGAACCAAAAGCTTTATCGAAAATGAATGTAAAGATCTCAGCTTTACAAATGCTGTCAATAAATATCTTGATTCAAATTTTCCGGAAAAATATTCTTCTCTTCTTAAAGACGCAAACAGTATCCTTGCAATAGAATATATCCGCGCAAGAGACCTTTACTTCAAGGATGCAGACATTATTTCTGTAAAAAGAAACGGTGTCTTACACAATGATATGAATACATCAGAAAGCTTTGCAAGCGCAAGTTATCTTCGCAATATCCTATATAACAGTGGTACGATCAGTGATATTTCAGCTTTTATTCCTGATGCTGTTTCTGAAATTCTATACCGCTCATTTAATGACGGAGTCTTTCCGGCTTCGGAAAAGCAATTCAACGATCTGATATTTGCAAGACTTTTATCCAAAGATATAACTTGTTATACAAAAATCAACAATGTTGCGGGCGGACTTGAAAACCGGATATATGAGGCAATTCAAATGAGCTCTAACCTTGAGGAGGCAGTTTACAATATTTCCACAAAGCGTTATCCCGTCTCAAGAATCAGACAGATACTTTTAAGTGCGGCACTTGAAGTCACAAAGGATGATATTTTAAACGGTCCGTCTTATATCCGTGTTCTCGGCTTCAATGACAAGGGAAGAGAGCTTTTAAGCCTGATGAGAGACTCAGCAGCTCTTCCTGTTATCTCAAATCTTTCACAAGTAAATAAGCTTAACGAAGCAGCTCAGAAGGATGCTTATATTGACAATCTTGCAGGGAAGCTGTTCAATTTATGTATTTGTTCACCAAAAAAAGGCTCACCCGAATACCAAGGCAAGCCCGTAATTATTTGATGCTAAAAGCAGACGGTCAGAAGAATTCTGACCGTTTCAGACTGCTGACAAACCCTCGTTTTAATATGATTCGAGGGTTGTTTTTTGTTTAAAGAAAAAAAAGATAGCAATGTATTATCCGCAACACATTGCTATCTTTTTCATATTTTGTGCAGCTGCCGTGAGCAGGCATTGTTC
>JAFSGH010000069.1 GCA_017440965.1 Clostridia bacterium
ATTTTTTGCGGATTATTTTTAATCCGCTGTTTTGTCATGCTTTTTTTGCTAAAAGAGCACCCTAAAACAGTTCGTTTACTGCTTTGGATGCTCATTTTCCTTTTTGTTGTTCTTGTTTTGCTGTTAACTTAATGACATTGCCTCCCAATCCTGGGGACGAAAAGGTGTTTTTTGTTACAGGAAATTGCTCACATTGCGAGCAATTTCCTATATAATAAAAATTGCCGCTTCGGAAAACCCGAAGCGGTCATTTTTATTCCTCTGTAAGTATTTCACCTACATTATTCAATATATACTTTGGTCTGTAGGGGAATTTATCAATATCCTCAAGTGCAGTTACACCGCTTAAAACAAGCACGGTATCAACATTCGATTCTATTCCCGCAATAATATCCGTGTCCATTCTGTCACCGACAAAGGCAATTTCATTACTGTGACAGCCCAGCTTTCTGAGTCCGTGACGCAGCATCAGAGGATTCGGCTTTCCGATAAAATACGCCTTCTTACCCGTTGATATCTCTATCGGAGCAACAAGAGAGCCGGTTGCAGGCATTATTCCTTTTTCGGTAGGTCCCGTTATATCGGGATTTGTACCGATAAGCTTTGCGCCCTTTCTTACAAGCTCAATTGCCTTTTCAATTTTTTCAAAATTATAGCTTCGTGTTTCACCGACAACGACATAATCGGGATTAACATCATTCATATAAATTCCCTGATCATACAAAGCCTTTGACAAGGCGGCTTCACCAATAACATAAGCCGTGCACTGAGGCTTCTGGGCACTTAAAAATGATGCCGTCGCCATTGCACTGGTATAAAAATGATCAGCACTGACATCAAGACCCATTCTTCCGAGCTTCATGCTGAGCTCATGAGGTGTCTTTTCGGGACTGTTTGTAAGAAAAACAAATTTCTTGTCATTATCAATAAGCCAGTTCACAAATTCTCTTACCCCGTCAAGGATCTTATTACCGTGATATATAACACCGTCCATATCACAAATAAATCCCTGCTTTTCCATTATCTGCTTCATAAAAAAACTCCCTCCGTTCCTCTATATTTTAGAATAAGCAAAAACAAATGTCAAGAATAGGAAAAGCTAATATTTATTTACAGTTAACCGAATATGTATTGACTGATACAAAATTTAAGCAAATATATGTTAATAATTGATATTGTATTAGAATTAATATTAATGTATTATATTATTAATATTGTTTTGGAGGAGATATGTATGTGGCCTTTGATCAGAGTTTTTGTTTCTCTTTTTATTGCTCTTGAAATGACATTTGCGGGCTTATTTAACGGGATAATGATTTCCCCTGCTGATATGCCCGAGACTTCGGTGGGTGAATATACGCAGTATGTGGATCCCTTTATCGGAACGGGCGGTACCCCCTGGACCTGCGGCATGCTCAGTCCTGCGGCAACTGTTCCCTTCGGCAGTGTAAGACTTGGTCCCGATACATCATTTATAGGCGGCGCCTATATTGTGAAGACTAACACATCAGGCTACTATTATGAGCACGCTCATATCAAGGGCTTCAGTCATTCAAGACTCTCAGGCACCGGTGCTGAGGATTATCAGATATTCAGAGTTACCCCTGCGGTAGGAGAAAAGGAAGCGGGAGTTATTCCCTATTCACATATGTATGAGACAGCGGTTCCCGGATATTATGCAGTTTATCTTCAGGCACTTGATTGCCTTGTTGAGCTTACTGCAGATGTTCATACCGGTGTGCACAGATATACCTTCAACGGCAATTCTGATGCAAGACTTTTTATTGATATAACAAGCACTGCAGGAAACTACGGTGCAGCAAAGGGCAAGGTAGATGTTTCTCAGGACGGAATTATCACCGGAAGCGCACAAATAGGTGCGGCATTCTCCTCAAGATATGAAGGGCTTCCCGTTTATTTTGCTGCTGTTACGGATAAACCCGTTTTATCATACGAGATCAGCGGAGACGAAAATGATCTCGGAATTGATCTTAACTTCGGTAAGCTTAATGGTGAAAGTGTTGAAATGAAGCTCGGCATAAGCTTTATAAGCACCGAAAATGCAATGGAAAATCTCAAGGCTGAGACTGAGGGACTTACCTTTGACGATGTAAGAAAAAACGCTCTCGCTGATTGGGATGAAAGACTTTCCGTTATTGATATAAAAACCGAAGACGATGAGATCAAAAAGGTATTTTATACAGCACTTTATCACAGCATGATAATGCCTACAAACTTTACCGATATAAACGGAGAATATCTCGGTTTTGATAAAAAGGTACATACAGCTGAGAACTTTACATACAGAAGCGATATGTCTCTCTGGGATACCTCAAGAACAACTCATTCTCTTTATACTCTTATTGAGCCTGAGATACAGTATGACTGTCTGAATTCTCTTGTTGAGATGGCAAAGGCAGGCGGTGCACTTCCCCGCTGGCCTATGGGTGCAGGCTATGCAGGCTCCATGCTCGGTGACCCCGCAAATATCGTTATTACCGAGAGTTATCTCAAGGGCTTTACCGATTTTGATGTTCAGTCTGCTTATGAATATATGAAAAAATCGTCTGAGGTAAAGGATACAAAGGTCGGAAGAGATTATATTGATCTTTATAATGAATACGGCTTTGTGCCTGACGATCTCGCTCCCGCTGACGAATCCGTTGCAAGAACCATCGAATATTCCTGGGAGGATGCGGCTATAGCAGAGCTTGCTTTGGCACTGGGCTACAGTGAGGATGCAGAAAAATACGGCGAAAAAGCAATGTATTACAAAAATACATTCAATCCTGAAACAAGATACTTCCAGGCAAGAAATTCCGACGGTGAATATGTATGGAACTTCAGTCCTTACATAACCTCCTTCTATGACGCGGTAATGATCGAAAAATTTGCAGACTGTTACTGCGAGGGCAGTGCAAGACAGTGGAGATGGAACGCTCTTCAGGATATCGACGGAATGATAGAACTTTTCGGCGGTGAAGAATATTTCGTAAGCGAGCTTGAGGACTTTATGGAGGATGCTTCTCTTACAAGAGCGGCTATAGATCCCGGTCACGGCTTCTGGGTAGGAAATCAGCACGACATTCATACTCCCTATCTTTTCAGCAATGCAGGAAGAGCAGATCTCACTCAGAAATGGGTACGCTGGACTCTCAAGAACCGCTTCAGCGATGATATAAACGGTCTTGACGGAAACGATGACGGCGGAACACTCAGCGCCTGGTACGTATTCTCAGCAATGGGCTTTTATCCTCTTGCAGGTACGGATAAATACTGGATCGGCTCCCCCAATATTGACTCGGCAAGCATCGCTCTCGGAAACGGTAACACCCTTGATATTGAGGTTTTTAATCAGAGCGAAAAAAATGTTTATGTTTACTCTGTAACGCTTAACGGAGAAGAGCTTGAAGGTCCGTATATAACACATGAACAGCTGATGGGCGGCGGAGAATTGAGATTCTATATGAGCTACACACCTGCCAAATGAAATATCAAAAGCACTGTCTGAGTCTGTCGGCAGTGCTTTTTTGAAGCATCATCACTGATTTATCGGAGGTATTCACATATGTCAATAATTATAAATGAAGTATTTGCAGAAAAGGCAAAGCTGTTAAAAAGACCTTTGCTTAAAAAAAAGGTTCACCCCCGTAGATTTGCAGAGATAAAGAAAAACAAAGCTGCATTTCAGGGATATCAGGTCATAGAAAAGGAAGACATAAGCTTTCCCGTAAAAATAAATTCACGGGATAAGATACTTCTTGATTTCGGAGATCATTTTGTAGGTTATCTGAGTTTTTCTCTCGACCATTATCCGGAGCTTAAGATCACTGACACTCCGATAAGATTCAAGTTTACATTCGGAGAATTTCCTTATGAAATAATGACTCCTCCTGAAGAATACAAAGGAGGTCTCGGAAGCGGATGGCTTCAGAATGAAGAAAGATCTTATGTATTTCTCCCCTGTGACGGCGCTCTTGAAAGAAGATATGCTTTCAGGTATTTACTCATTGAAAGAACGGACAGCGCATCCTTTCCCGTAAAAATAAGCGATATCGTCTGCACCGCAGTATCGGCAGTTGATACGGATGATGTACCTCAGATATCCACAGGGGATGAAAGACTTGACAGAATATACAATATGTCTCTCAAGACACTTAAGGAATGCGAGCAGGATGTTTTTGAGGACGGACCAAAAAGAGACCGCCGTCTGTGGATAGGAGATCTGAGGCTTCAGGCTCTTACGGATTATTGTACCTTCAAAAATACAGAACTGATAAAAAGATGTATATATCTTTTTGCGGCATACAGGGGTGAGCATAAAATGGTAGCTCCCTGTATTTTCCCCGATTCGCCTCCTTGCGTTGATGAGTGGACCTTCTGCGATTATTCACTGTTTTTTATTTCCTGTCTGTATGATTACATAAAATTTACCGAGGACTTAAGCCTTGCCGAGGAGCTTTATGAAACTGCATTGACGCAGGCACTTACGGTATATGAAAGCATTGACAAGACATGCGGCAGTACCGTGCTTAATCCCTTTATTGACTGGTGTCCGAGCCTTGACAAAAGTGTGGCTTTCCAGGGAGTTTTCATATATACTATGAGGCAGTTAAAATTCATATCCGAAAGACTCGGAAGGCCGACAGATAAAATAGAAGGATTTATTGATACCGTAAAAAATACTTTACTGAGCTTTTGTGATGAGGACAAAGGATTATTTGTCACCGCAAAAGGACAAATATCCTGGCATTCTCAGATATGGGCAGTATTAAGCGGCATTCTTACAAAGGAAGAAAATACTGTTATACTCAAAAAGATCACCTGCACAGATACAGAATTTACAATGAGAACTACTTATATGAGGCATTTTTACATTGAAGCACTTTACAATAATTCAATGAAGAAAGAAGCTCTTGATTTTATAAAATCATACTGGGGACAGATCATCGATGCAGGCTTTGATTGCTGTCCCGAAGTATTCAATCCCGACAATGAATTTGAATCACCCTACCATGCTCCCGAGATTAATTCTGCCTGCCACGCCTGGAGCTGCACTCCCGCATACTGGATTCCTGAATTACTGAAATAATAATAAAGGGGACGAAAAAATGGAATTTTCCACATCAATAAAAACTAAAAAACTTGGCTTCGGTCTTATGAGACTTCCCACTAAAGCAGGAAGAATTGATCACAAGGAGCTTTGCAGAATGGTTGATGCTTTTATGGATGCAGGCTTCAATTATTTTGATACCGCCCATCCTTATATGGCTCTTCGCAGTGAGGGAGCAACAAGAAAGGCTCTTGTCAAGCGTTATCCCCGTGAAAGCTTTTATCTTGTAAATAAGCTTACATCAAACTTCATTCTGAACGAAAAGCAGGTGCGTCCGTTTTTTAATTCACAGCTGAAGGCTTGCGGAACTGATTACTTTGATGTTTATCTTGTTCACTCCGTCAACCGTGACAATTATGAAAAATTCAAAAAGGTTAAGGCATTTGAGACCTGCAGTGAGCTTAAAAAGGAAGGAAAAATAAAGCATTTCGGCATATCCTTCCACGACAGAGCAGATGTCCTTGATAAGATCCTTTCCGAGCATCCCGAGATCGAGATAGTTCAGCTTCAGTTTAACTATCTTGATTTTGATGATCCTTCAGTTGAGGGAGAAAAATGCTATAACACCGCAAGAAAATACGGTAAGGATATCGTTGTTATGGAGCCGGTCAAGGGAGGAAGCCTTGCTTCCCCGCCGGATGAAGCCAAAAAGTTTTTTGACGAGCTGGGAAACGCATCCTATGCATCATATGCAATAAGATATGCCGCAGGCTTTGAGGGAATTCTTACAGTTCTTTCCGGTATGGGCAATATGGCTATGATGGAGGATAACATAAGCTATATGCGTGACTTTGTTCCTCTCAATGAAAAAGAGGCGGAAGCTGTTGAAAAGGCAAGACTTGCATTCAGAGGACTAAATCTCATTCAATGCACAGCCTGCAGATACTGTCTTGATGTATGTCCGAAGAATATACCAATTCCCGATTACTTTGCCTGTCTTAATTCAAAAAAACAGTTTAAGGGCTGGAATCCCGAAATGTACTATAAAAGAGTGGCGGCAGGAAATCCCGCTCCCGATGACTGTATCGGCTGCGGAAAATGCGAAAAGGCGTGCCCTCAGCATCTTGACATAAGAAAGCTTCTTAAGGAAGTGGACAAAAGCTTTTAATAAAGATAATAAGTAATAATATAATATTTAATTAATAAATTGTTGACCGAACCGTTTTCAGAGGTTATAATATCTATTATTGATTTAATGTGATAAAGTGTCATCACAAGAAAAACGGAGTGTAATTATGAGAATTGTTATAAAAGTCGGAACATCTACCCTTGCTCATTCGACGGGCAGACTCAACATCAGAAGAGTCGATGAGCTTGTTAAGGTAATGAGTGATCTTAAAAATTCCGGTCACGAGGTCATTCTCGTTTCTTCCGGTGCTATCGGAATGGGTGCAGGTAAGCTCTCTCTCAAGGGTAAGCCCTCGGATATTCCTACAAAGCAGGCTGCTGCCGCCGTGGGACAGTGCGAATTGATGTATACCTATGATAAGCTTTTCTCAGAATACAATCATACGGTTGCACAGATACTTCTGACAGGCTCAGACTTTTCGCACACTGACAGACACGCTAATTTTACAAACACAATGATGCGTCTTCTTGAGCTTGATGTTCTGCCTATAATCAACGAAAATGACACTGTAGCAACAGATGAAATAAGCGTCGGAGACAACGATACCCTTTCGGCTCTTGTGGCTGAAAGCATAAACGCAGATCTCCTTGTACTTATGAGCGATATTGACGGACTATATACTGCAGATCCCCATAAGGATCCCTCTGCTTCTCTTATTCCCGAAATAAGAGAGCTTACACCTGAAATTTTGGCATTGGGCGGCGGTGCAGGCTCTTCCCTCGGTACGGGAGGAATGAAGACAAAGCTTCATGCCGCCGAGATATGTACCGGCAGCGGAACTGATATGATAATCACAAACGGTCAGAATCCGAATATTCTTTACGACATAGCAGACGGGAAGTCTGTCGGCACAAGATTCATTGCAAAGAGGTAAAAGATATGACTACACTCGATATACTAAAATCTGCTAAGACAGCAGTAAAAACAATACTTACTCTTTCAAGTGAGCAAAAAAATGAGGCTCTTCTTTCTATGGCAGATGCACTTGAAGAAAATTCTCAGTATATTCTTTCAGAAAATGCTCTTGATATTAAGGCATCTCAGGACAAGATAAGTCCCGTTATGATCGACAGACTGAGACTGACAGAGGAACGCATCAGAGGAATGGCAGACGGCATCAGAGATGTGGTAAAGCTCCCCGATCCCGTGGGTGAAGTGCTTGAAACAGTAACCCGTCCCAATGGTCTTGTAATAAAAAAGACGGCAGTTCCTATGGGTGTCGTTGCAATGATATATGAATCCCGCCCGAATGTTACATCGGACGCGGCTGCACTTTCTCTTAAAAGCGGCAATGTTTGCATTCTGCGTTCAGGAAAAGAGGCCTTTCGCTCATCAAATGCCATACTTGAGGCAATGAGAAAGGGACTTAAAAAGGTCGGACTTCCCGAAAACCTTATAAATCTCATTCAGGACACCTCAAGAGACAGTGCGAATGAGCTTATGACGGCAACTAAATATGTTGATCTTCTTATTCCCCGCGGCGGCGCAGGACTTATATCAGCTTGCGTTATGAACGCAAAAGTCCCCTGTATTCAGACAGGCACCGGCATATGCCATATCTATGTTGACGAATATGCCGATATTGAAAAGGCAATAAGCATTATTTATAACGCAAAAACAAGCCGTCCCTCAGTTTGTAATGCCTGTGAGGTCGTGCTTATAAACAAGGCAATTGCAGAAAAGATACTTCCTGCTCTTAAAGAAAAATTAGTTGATGAAAGAGAGAAAAACGGACTTCCTCCCGTTGAGCTTCGCCTTGATGAATACTGCAAGGATATCATCAGCGGAGCAGAAGCCGGCGAGAATGATTTTGATACAGAATTCCTCGATTATATTTTAGCGGTAAAGGCTGTAAATAATGTCAGTGAGGCAATTGACCATATTGCAGAGCACTCTACAATGCATTCAGATTGCATTATTACTGAAAATGAAGAAAACGCAAAGCTTTTTACTGCCCTTGTTGATTCCTCCTCCGTTTATCACAATGCTTCAACCCGCTTTACGGATGGCGGAGAATTCGGTCTCGGCTGTGAAATAGGAATTTCAACACAGAAGCTTCACGCAAGAGGTCCTATGGGACTTAAGGAGCTTACTACCTATAAATATATTATTTCAGGCAACGGTCAGATAAGATAAGGAGTAAATTATGACTTATAAATTCGGATTCATCGGTGCGGGAAATATGGGCGGTGCATTGCTTTCTGCAGCCGCAAAAAACACCGATATGAGTATTGCTGTATTTGACACATATGAAGAAAAGGCAAAAGCCTTTGCAGAAAAATTCGATAATGTTTCTTTTGTCTCTCTCAGTGAGCTTGTAAAATCAAGCGAATATATTTTTATCGGAGTAAAGCCTCAGATGGCAAAGGAGCTCTTCTCTGATATTACTCCTCTTTTCAGTGAATGTGAGCCTGTGCTCATTTCAATGCTGGCAGGCACATCAATTGAAAAGCTGTGCTCACTTTCAGAAAAGGAAATGCCTATTATAAGAATAATGCCCAATACCCCTGCACTTATCGGCGAAGGTGTTATTCTTTATTGCTGTAACGAAAAGGTATCTGCAGAACAGCTTGAGTTTTTTGTCAAGGCAATGTCAGGAGCAGGTCTTCTTGATAAGATAGATGAAAATAAAATTGATGCAGCAAGTGCAGTATCAGGCTGCGGTCCCGCCTTCGCATATATGTTTATAGAAGCCTTGGCTGACGGTGCCGTTGAATGCGGCGTTCCGAGAGATAAGGCAATGATGTATGCGGCAAAAATGCTTGCAGGCTCTGCCGATATGGTGCTTTCCACCGGTATGCATCCCGGTGCATTAAAGGACGCAGTCTGCTCCCCCGGCGGAACAACAATAGCAGGCGTACACGCCCTTGAGGACGGCGGCTTCAGAAGTGCCGCAATGAACGCAGTAACATCCGCATATAAAAGAACACTTGAATTGAAATAAACCCCATAAAAATATCTTTGCCGTTCTGCTGCGGCGACTGATTTTCGGTTTATCTTTCTGTCTGAAAAGCTTGTCTTTCACAAGTACAGACTTTTGATCCTTTCAATTTTTCGGTAAACTAAACAATAAACACTGTATCAGCAAACGATCTGATACAGTGTTTTGTTTTATTCTATTCTGACATTAGTATGAAAAGAAGCCTTCTTCTGTTGCGAGATTTCTTATGCTGTAGCAGGAAAGAGCTTCAAAGGGCGTATCATTGTGCTCATATTTCAAAGGCCACCACAAAAGGAACTCATCATCGAATTGACTTAAAGAAGCATCGGGAAGATAGAAGATAAAATCCTTTCCGCCCTCCAAGCCGTAGGGAGTGCTTGCAATGTATCTGATGCTGTCTTCTATCCATTCCTTACCCGTTTCATATTTTAATGAAATATCATTTAAGGTCATCGAAAAAGAAGTATCGCTTGTTTTTGTTATGTCGGAAAATTTACCGCTGAAATCACAGATATATACAGTTCCGTTGGGATAATCTGCACCGTTTGAGCCCATTTCGGAATCAGAGTACTGACCGCTGAAGCTTCCATCAGGATAAATTATCAATTCTGAACGCCAGCCGCCTGCGCCTGAAAGAAAGGACATCTCAAGACCGTCCTCATCAATCGGAAGAGTCAGTATTGCGGTCTCTTCGTTATTTGAGCCTTCCTCATTTTCTGAAATTATTTCGTCAGAGGTCTCTGTTACCGTGGTCTCCCCTGCTGCTTCCTCTGTTGTTTCCTCTTCTGTTACAGCCTCTTTTGTTGTTGCTTCTTCTGTTGATTTTTCTTCAGCTGTACTCTTTTCGGTTTGCGTTGTTACATCGTAAACCTCGCTTGTTGTCTCATTGCCCTCACTGCCGCAGGCAGAAAATGTCAGTAAAAGAATAAATGCAAAAATAAAAACTAACGCCTTTTTCATTTGTTTGTACCTCTTTTCTTATTTCTGAATATCAAATAAAGAAAAAACGGCAATGCAACACACACTGCCGCTTATATATCAGGTTCTGGAATTTGAGGTTGTGCGAAGTGTTACATCGTGGTAGCCGCCTTCTACGATGCTTACGGAAGAAACAAGAGTAAGCTTTGCCTTTTCCTGAAGCTCAGGGATAGAAAGAGCACCGCAGTTGCACATTGTTGATTTAACCTTATAAAGGCTCTTTTCGACATTATCGTGAAGAGGTCCTGCATAAGTAACATAAGAGTCAACACCCTCTTCAAAGGAAAGCTTTGAGCTTCCGCCGAGGTCATATCTCTGCCAGTTTCTTGCTCTGTTGGAGCCTTCACCCCAGTATTCCTTAACATATGCACCGTTTACCATAAGCTTATTTGTGGGGCTTTCATCAAAACGGGCAAAGTATCTGCCGAGCATTACAAAATCTGCTCCCATAGCAAGAGCAAGTGTAATGTGGTAATCGTGTACGATACCGCCGTCAGAGCAAACAGGAATATATATACCTGTCTTTTCATAGTATTCGTTTCTTGCATTAACAACATCAATAACAGCAGTAGCCTGTCCTCTGCCTATACCCTTTGTTTCACGGGTGATGCAGATAGAACCGCCGCCGATACCGATCTTAATAAAGTCTGCACCTGCTTCAGCAAGGAAAAGGAAGCCCTCTCTGTCAACGACATTACCGGCACCGACCTTTACTGTGTCACCGTAATTTTCGCGTATCCACTTAATGGTATTTGCCTGCCAGCAGGAATAACCCTCAGAGGAGTCAATACAAAGCACATCCGCACCTGCTTCAACAAGAGCAGGAACACGCTCGGCAAAGTCGCGGGTATTGATACCTGCACCTACCATATATCTCTTATCCTTATCGAGAAGCTCATTGGGATTACGCTTATGCTGAGCATAGTCCTTACGGAAAACGAAATACATAAGATTGCCGTATTTATCAACAATAGGAAGTGAATTGAGCTTATTGTCCCAGATTATATCGTTTGCTTCCTTAAGAGTAGTTTCTGCGGGAGCTGTGATAAGATTTTCAATGGGAGTCATAAATTCAGAAACCTTGAGATCAAGGCTCATACGGCTGACTCTGTAATCACGGCTTGTTACGATACCTAAAAGCTTGCCGTTAGCAGTACCGTCATCTGTAATAGCAACAGTTGAGAAGCCGTTAAGCTCCTTAAGAGCAATAACATCCTGAAGAGTATTATCGGGAGTAAGGTTGGAGGCACTTACAACAAAGCCTGCCTTATAATTCTTAACGCGTGCAACCATAGCGGCTTCGTCTTCGATGGACTGAGAACCGTAGATAAATGACATACCGCCTTCTTTTGCAAGCGCAATAGCAAGAGTATCATTTGATACTGACTGCATTATAGCGGAAATCATGGGAACATTGAGTGAAATTGCGGGTTCTTCGCCCTTTTTATACTTCACAAGAGGAGTCTTAAGCGAAACATTTGCAGGAATACAGTTTTCATCTGTATAACCGGGCACTAAAAGATATTCGCTGAAAGTATGTGAAGGTTCGCTGTAATAAAAAGCCATAAAAATCTCTCCTTTTATCCTTACTTTTCTCTATATGATATCACATAGAGCAAACATAGTCAATTGTTTAATCTTTAATTAATTTGTGTTGAATTAAAGATTTTTTTGTGATATATTCATTAATACACAATAAAAAAGGAAGTGTAGAAATATATGCCCGGAATCGGAACAATTGTAAATGTTGCCGCTGTTATCATCGGCGGAATTGCAGGAATGCTGTTTGGAAAAAAAATAAAAGAAGAAACAAGACAGTCACTTATGAAGGCTGCAGGGGTTTCTGTTATTTTTATCGGCATTTCAGGGGCTCTCTCAGGGCTTCTTAAGATAACAGACGGAATTCTTACCACTGACAAAGCCCTTATGATGATAGTATCTCTTATCATCGGCACTCTTATCGGTGAAATAGCAGGAATTGAAAAGCGCCTTGATGTGTTCGGTGAATGGCTGAAAAGAAAAACCAATTCAACTGAGGACGGCGGCTTTGTCGGAGCGTTTGTCAACACCTCGCTTATTATCTGCGTCGGTGCAATGGCAGTTGTCGGTGCAATTGAAGACGGTTTATCAAAAAATCCCTCTATGCTGTTTGCAAAAGCTCTTCTTGATTTTCTTATAGTTATTATAATGACATCAACACTCGGAAAGGGCTGTATATTTGCTTTTATTCCTATAGGAATTTTTCAGGGCAGTATAACAGCACTTTCAAAGCTTATCGAGCCTATGCTTTCAATGGGTACAGTTATTTCAGATATGTCTCTTGTAGGAAATGTGCTGATTTTCTGTGTCGGAATAAATATCTGCTTCGGCAAAAAATTCAATGTGGGTAATATGCTTCCCTCTCTTATCGCGGCAACAATTTATTCAATAATCAATTTTTATATATGAGGTGATTTAAATGGGTAAAATAGTAGCTCTCGGCGGCGGAAGATTTGATAACGGAGAAATGGATATTGTAACGGAGCACATCATTTCTCTTACAGGAAAAAAAGCTCCCCTTATACTTATAATTCCCACTGCAAGCTTTGACAATATGGATGAAAATGACGATGTAAAGCTCTGTTTTGAAAAATTCGGATGCACAACAGATATTCTGTTTCTGACTCACGATGATGTAACAGAAAAAACAATAAAAGAAAAAATTGAAGCCGCTGACGGAATATTTGTACAAGGCGGAAACCTTAAATTCCTTATGGATACATGGAAAGCCACAAAAACAGACACATATCTGCTCCAAGCTTATGAAAGAGGAACAGTCCTTTCCGGTGCATCTTCAGGCGCTATGTGCTGGTTCAGGGAGGGCTATGACGATTGTATTGACGGTCAGTTCGTCTTTGTCCCCTGCCTTGATATAATTCCCTATATCAATTGTCCTCACTATCAGAGCGAATACTGGCAGACCTTTGAGGAGGCACTTGCAGTAACAAAGAAACCCGTATCGGGAATCGCCTGCGACAACGGTGCAGGCTTTTGCATAAACGACGGAGTTTACTATACCGTCGCAGGAAATGAAGACGGAGACTGTTATTTCTACGATGCAAATGATAATTATAAGAAAACAAACATAAATCAGAATCCCGACATACTGAAAAGGCTGTAATAAGTATTTTATCAAAAATATCGATTTTTTCTGAAAACACAGAAGGAAGGTATTTTTCTTTATCCGTTTTTATTCTTCTGACAGCGTGTAAATTCTCTGTTTTTTGGCAATACAAGTCTTTACAAAACGATTACCGCATTAAACGATGTTTAATGCGGTAATTTTTATCAGAATTTTATCTTCTTGAGATTATCCATTGAGGACTTTTCTTCGCCGTTTTCGATCTTTTTTATGAAGTTCCAGATCTGTTCATTTACGGGAGTTGGAACACCGTATTCCTTGCCCTGCTTAACGATATATCCGTTAAAGATATCAATTTCAGTCTTTTCCCCTCTGTCAAGAGACTGAAGAGTTGAGGGACGCACATCGCCGAACTTCTTTCCGACTATTGTTACAAGAAGCTTTGCAATAGCATTGAACCAGTTTGCATTGGAGATAAGAAGAAGATTGTAATTAAGAACGGTAGCATAAGGAGGAACCTTAAGTCCCATTTTCTTAGATACATATGTAGCTTCTCTTGCTATCTGAAGGAATATGGATTTTGCGGCATCCTCGCTTAACATAACACCGACGCATTCACCTGTAAGCGCGGCAATAGAGTTGATACAGGAATTGATTATAAGCTTGGAATAAAGCTGTGCATCGATATTGTCAACGACCTTTGTGGGAAGAAGAGCCTTATAAACCTCTCCGAGGGCAGTGATCTTATTATCGATCTTTCCGTTGACTCTGCCTATCTTGAGCTCACCGCCTGATGTAACATTTACATCACCGTTGGGAAGCATTGTTGCACCAAAGCCTATCATACAGCCGGCAGTCTTATCAGTACCGACAACATCGGAAAGTATTTTTGTACATATACCGTTTTGCATTGACATAAATATTCCGTCTGCCTTCACATGAGGAAGCATCTGCTGAGCAACAGGTGCCAGAGCAAAATACTTTGTTGCGATAATGCATACATCATAAAGAGAGGTAAGCTCATCGGGACTCTCATATACAGTAAACTTCTGAGTGTGATTTCCGAGAGCACCTGTGAGTGTAATGCCCTCTGTTCTTATTTTTTCTGCTCTTTCGTGATTTGCTTCAATGATCTCAATATCATGACCTTTTTCTTTAAGCATGGTGGCGGTTGTTCCGCCTATAGAGCCTGCGCCGACAAGAATGATCTTCATAAAGTCTTCCTCCGAATTTCAATATTATAAATATAATAAAATAAAAACAGGCACAAGTCAATATTTTTGAGCTTTTTCCGACAGATAATGCTTATGTGTGTTATTGATTAACTTAAATATATATGATAGAATGTAGAAAAAAGCGATAAGGAGATAATCAGAATGGTAAAATCATTTTCAGGCAAGACTCCCGTAATTGACAAAAGCGTATTTGTTGCCGAGAATGCCGCAATAATCGGCAATGTCACTATAGGCAAGGGCAGCTCTGTATGGTACTCAGCTGTTTTAAGAGGCGATATGTGTCCTATTACAATAGGCGAAAATTCCAATATTCAGGATAATGCTACAATACACGTAGGAATGAAGGATGCAACTTTCATCGGAAACGGTGTAACGGTAGGACATAATGCTCTCGTTCACGGTGCAACGGTTGAGGATAATGCCCTTATCGGAATGGGCAGTGTCGTGCTTGACGGTGCTGTTATCGGAGCCAATTCCATCGTAGCGGCAGGTGCAGTTGTTACAGCAAAAACGATCGTTCCCCCGAATTCCCTTGTTGCAGGAATTCCCGCTGTCGTAGTAAAGGAATTATCCCCTCAGCAGATAATGGGCAATAAGATGAACGCAATGGGCTATACAACGCTTGCAAATAAATTTAAAAGCGAGGAATAATACTCCCTCTTAGGCTTTTGCAGAAAAACAGAGCTCGTATTCAGATAAAATATACTCTCCCCTGTTTTCTTATTATAATCTCAAAAAACATAATGAGGCCGACGGATATCCGCCGACCTCTGTTTTTTTGAATATTCAGTAACTTTTGTTATGAAAAACTCTTTATTCTCAAAAAAAACTTCAAAAGATATTGTTTCGTTATCTTTTTATCTGAGCTTTACGGTTCTTTCGTAATCCCCGATCCATTCACCCTCATAATAGTTTCTCATACGAAGCACAACCTCATCCTCATATACCTCAACCTGCATACCTACTCCGTATTCTGTAATAGGCGTATCTTCATTCTCTGCTCTTTCTGTGCATCTGGGAAGATTTACGGAATACAAGCCCTGATGCTGTCCGAAGGTATATTGCTCATTCAGATCCCAGTGCGTATGTCCGTAAAAATAGAACACATTATTATAAGAATTCAGAAGCTCTTCAAGAGAATAATTACATTCAACCTGATAATAAGGATGGTGATTGAGAACAAATACAGGCTTATTATCAGCTGATGCCTGTGTAAGCACATCCTTGAGCCAGTTATACTGTTCATCTGACATTGTCATTGAATTAACGCTGTCTGCATCTGAGCCGAGCACGATAAAATAGTAACCGTCTATAATTTTATAATAATACGGTTTTGATATACCTGCATCAAAAAACGCATTATTATATCCGATAAACTTCGGAAGGCACTCCTCGTATACACCTGTTCCGTTACCCGTGTCGTGATTTCCCATACAGACTATTATATTCTCAGAAGGGGCAATTACGCTTTCAAGACCGTAGAAGAATACACTTTCGATATGCTGTCCGTTCATTGTATTATCGCCAAGCATAACAAGAGCATCATTTTCAGTTGCAGTATTCTTTACATCATAAAGAATTTTGGTAAAAAATCCGTATGTGTCGGGATTATTACCTTCAATATGAGCATCCGATAAAACAGTAAAATTAAGCTTTACATCATCGGGTTTCAGAACATCGTGTGTTTCGGTTGAATTCGGATGAAAAAACATAAGCGCTGCAGATGTTACAACAAGAGAAAGAACCTTAAGAATAGTATACAGAACTGACATATTATTTCCTCATTTCTTTTAATGATAAGCTATCAATTATTTTTAAGATACAGGTATGCCTTTAATATTGCCGTCTGAGTTTTTCCGTCTTTTATATTGCCCTTCATTATTTCATTGACTGCCTCTTCAAGAGGAATTTTCTGCACATCAACAAATTCATCATCATCAAGATGCTGTTCCTCAAGAACAAGCCCCGTTGCAAGATACATATGGATAACCTCATCGGAATACGCACAGGTGGGATAATATTCTCCGAGATATACCAATTCCTTTGCCGAATAGCCTGTCTCCTCACTGAGCTCTCTTTTGGCCGCTTCAAGATGCTCTTCCTTTTTTGAATCAAGCTTTCCCGCAGGAACCTCTGTGAGAACGGCAGAGAAGGGATATCTGAACTGATTTACAAGTATTACATTGCCTTCCTCGTCTACAGGTACTACACAGGCAGCCCCCATATGCTTGATATATTCTCTTTTTGATGTATTTCCGTTAGGCAAAAGCACATCATCAAGATAAAGATCAAGTATCTTTCCTTCGTAGATGACCTTTGAAGATATTTGTTTTTCGGCAAGATTATCCATTGCTTTTCCTCCTTAAATAATATATTAACGCACCTGTCGCAACACCTGCCGCCGCAGCTCCCGCAATCAGTGCAGTTTTTTGTCTGATACAGCCGTCTGCATCCCAGATATAAGCTATCTTACTGCCTATTCCGTTTCCGCAGATGTCTGAATATGTAAGAAAATATGTTCTGAATTCCTCAGGAGCATTTTCATCAAGCTCAAATATACGCACACCTCTGAGATGGTTGCCGTAGCATCTGAAGGATGCTGCAGAGGACTGAATAACCGTAACTCCGTCATGCTCACCGATGAAATTGTTTGAATGATCGTGTCCGTATACAACAGCCTTTACATCGCCTTTTTCTCTGAGAGCCTCAAGCTGCCCGTTGTTTTCATCATAGGGAGTGACAGGCTCGCAAAGATATCCGTCCGCTTTTTTAGGATCAAGTATAAAATATTTTTCCTGTCCGTCCTCCATACGGTGCAGAATTGCCCCCGGGGTATCCTTATCGCATTCAGAAAGCAGATTCATGGTTTCGGGCATCGGAATATGCTGGAACATAATAGACGGAAGATATTTTCCGCCGTTTTCCTCCTTAAGCTCATCCGCTCTTCTTTTATACCATTCTACCGTCTCTTTTGTAACTCCTGTATGACAGCGGTCCGCTTCCTTGTCACACCAGGCAGAATCTATCATCCAGAGATTAAAGACCTTTTTTGATGCATCGGAAGAATATACAGGAAGATCAAAGGTATCCACATCCACTGTCTTATCGGGATTATCAAGTCCCCTGCACATTTTATATGAGCGGTAGATATCTGCCTGCTCTTCCTTTGTTATCTCATTCATATCATCGTGATTGCCGTATATCATGGTAAACGGGATCTGTCTTTGTTCAAGAGGACGGCATATATGAGAAATGGCTTTTTTCATTTTCTCATATTCCTCTTCCTTGGTATGAATAACATGCTTCGAGCCGAAGCGTGCATCCCTTAGATGATTGCCTAAAATATTATCACCCGTGAATACCACAAGATCAGGGCATACCGTATCATATGCTTTATTTAACATCCTTACCATAGTATGGCGGACAAACTGCAGATCCTGAGCATCAGACACCTGCATTATTATAAATTTTCCGTTTTTATTGAATTTAAGCTTTTCAGTTCGCATTATTACTATTCTCCATACAGCAGTCTACCACAAGAATTGCAGCAAGAGCGATCAGCTCATCAGCAGGTGAATCAATACTTATTGTATATGTATCTCCCCAGCTCATCCATTCCTTTTCCATTCCTGCAATTTCATTTCCGTTTCTTTTTACACTATATAAATGAGCAAAAAAATCTCCGCTTATCGCAATATCCCATTCGGGTATTATATATTCATGTTTTAGTAAGGTGAATTTTTTAATTATCTCTACCGGCGGTCTTCCGTTTACGGATATCTCGTATTTAGGCAGGAATGTCACTATTTTCTGTTTTATATATATCACTTCTCTGCCTGAAGTATCCGTAACATGAAGTCTTTTTCCCAGAGAAAAAAGCTCACCCTCTGCCTGATACTTTATCTCACCGCGTTCGTCAAATATATTGAATTTATCCTTAAAGGAAAAAACCTTTTGCTTTATATGTAATTTCATAAAATCACCTCTTTTTTATTATATATTTTACAAACTTCAATGTCAATCAAAATGCTTTTCCGAACAAAAGAAAACAGCCAAGTCATAACTTCGGCGACCGCTTCAAGATAACACGTACCCGTATCAAGTTTAGTTCCCGTTCAAATGACATATGATCTCTTTGCCATATAGGAAGATTTTTTCATAAAACAAGAAAACGGCTTCACTGTACGCATCAGCGACCGCTTTCGGTGAGTCTTTCTCCGAGGAAAGCTTGCTTCCCGTTCAAAGGGACCTATAATCCTTTTGCATTATAGGAAGGAATTTCCTATAATGCAAAAAAGGGGCTGTAAAAAAACAGCTTGAAGAAATCCGAGATTCACGATATTGTGAGTCTAGGATGATTTTTTATGTTGTTAATTTGTTAAAAACTAAATTTTGCAGAAAATAAGGTACGCTAAACAGACCGACAGTGAAAAC
>JAFSGH010000070.1 GCA_017440965.1 Clostridia bacterium
CAAAGGCCTTTTTGTTAACGAAAGTTAACAAAAAGGCGCACATTTTATTCTGTATGTCAAGTGTTTTTTTGAAAAAAGTTACAAAAAAACCGAACCTCACAACATTGTGAAACTCGGTTTTCCTTAACTTAATGACATTGAGATTGGGGGACGGGGGTTGAATCAGAATGCTTTTTTATCAGAAGCTTCCTCTTGAACCACCGTGGCTTCTGCCTGAGGAGGAGCGGTGAGTTGAACTGCCTCCGCCGAAGCTTGTTCCGCCCCGTGAGCCCTTTGAGGAATTTTCCTTGGGCTTCGGGATCTTTTTGACATTTGAGTACATAAATACGTCTCTTTGCTGAGTTAAATGAAGCGAACCGGGAATCACATAGTCCTTTGCCGAAGCCTTGCTTCTGACGGTTTTAAGCTGAGATTTCAGCGAAGCAGTATATATAAATGCAATGATGACACCTATTACGATCGCAACAAGAAACCACTTGATATTGAAAAAATCAGGGGTATATTTATCCTCATAATCAGAGTAATAATCATTATAATACTCATCATCAAAAGGCTCTTCATTATAATAAGTATCATTGTTTCCGCTGTTCAGGTAGTTTTCATAGTCGGCAAGAACTGAGCCGCAACAGGAAGTGAAGGATACGGCAGCCTGATAATAATCACCGTCTGAAAGATAAGATAAAAAGTTATTTTCCAGATAATTAAGATTATGATCGTTAAATATTTCTATTGCCGTGCCGTAAGTGGATATGGCGTAATTACGCTCAGCCATATCAACAACAAGGATAAGTCCGTCATCGTTTTCTCCGTATCCGAAGCCGTTATAATCGTAATAATCATCAGCGAAAGCGGTAATATCCTTGCCTTCGGTGCCGTATACCGTAAGTATTGCGATCTCGCATTCATAAGAAGCGCTGATTTCTTCAAGCTTTGTAAGTATCTCAGGTTCATCCGCATCGTTTATGATATTGGCAAGGTCATATAAAAGGCTTGTTCTTTCTCCGCCTGAATAATCATAGGCGGCAAAGGAGGAAAAACTGAGAGTGAAAGCCAGAACAGATACAATAACCAATGTAATTAATTTTTTCATATTCTGTCCCTCCTTTTAACCTAAAAACAAGTTATAAAGAACTGTTGCGCCGAAGCCGAGAACAGAACCTATAACAGCGGATAATGCAAAGTATTTTCTGTATTTGCCTTTATCCATAGGAAGGTCTCCTACGAATCTGCCCGTCTGACCGTTCATCGCGAAGGTATATTTCTGACCTTCAAAGGTGGTATTGAGAAGCCATACGGGATAAAGGGCATATTTAGATGCACCTGACAGCATATTTACATTGTTTGAGACAGGCTGGACAGATGAATAGCCCGTAACGGTAGAAGCGAGCGCATCGGCAGAGCTTTGCTTGATTCTGAGGTTTGCTCTTTCAATGCTTTCTTCCATGCTTACATCGTATTTATCAGCAAAATATCCCGAAAGATATGCTGTTGCGAAATCTACGGCATCGGAGAAATCAAAGGGCTCTATGGATTCCATAAGCTCGTCTGCCATTTTTGAAGAGCCGTCAACGGGAATGTTTGCAAATGCCATATTTCCGCTTCTGAAAACCGAATAATGGCGAGTTTCTGTGTAATTGTAATTTACATCGCTCCAGTGGCGGACTGTGGTAGCCTTGTACTGAGCGCTTCCCTGAATGGAAGCATCAAAGAGCCAGAAGGGGACATACACACCCTTGATCTCATCAATGTGGTTTTTATCCTTGAATACGGATGGCAGAAGCTTCTTTCCGCTTATATGCTTTTTGTAGGCATCCATAGCGGCTTTTTTGTCAAGTTTGAAGGGAATTACAAAATCGGGCTTCAGCATACCGCCGAGTCTGTCCGTCAGAATAACGGGATTGCTGCAGTAGGGACAATGTGTTGCGGCAGTGTTCTCATCGGTGATTATCTCACCTGAGCAGGTATTACAGAGATAGCTTCTGAGATTGCCGTTTTCTTCACTCCACGCACTCTCTTCTTTGGTTTCCCATGTGAAGCTGTCGTTTTTTGTTTCCTCTTCATTCAGCGCCTCATCAAATTCCTTAAGAGCCTCTGTTTCATATTCAGAGTCGCAATAGGGACACTTCATTTTCTGTGTTTTTGAATCGAATTCAAGATGACCGCCGCAGGAAGGGCATTGGTATTCATGCAAAGAAGACATATTATCACTTCTTTCATTCTTTTTTTTCTATAATACAATATTTTTTTGCAGATTGCAAATAATTATATTGAATCCGCAAAAAAAAATACCGTGCAAACGGTATGCACGGTATCAGATGCACCTTATCTTCCGCAGCAACAGGGAGGCTCAAAGCCTGCGGAATGAGAGTTATCACATTCGGGTGTATCGGGCGGGAAAAATTCGGATACAGGGAAGCGTATCTTTCTGAAGGAGTCGCAGGGATCCTCCGTATCGCAGGAGCATTCCTTTGTGGGCATACAGAAGTCATATGCGGGAATCAGCATCTGCACATCTCTTTCAAGCTGAATGATAGAGAATAATCCTATTGTGACTCGGACGGCTCGCTGAGCACTCTGAGGACCGAAGGCGCCGGAGAAGCAGCGGGCAACACTTCTCGGTATCGAGGCACCTGCGTCCTGAATATTATTACAGCAGTCACAGGGACGGCAGAGCCTTGCATCGAGACACAAGGGCGTTGCCACCTGAATTTTTGCTCTTGGGTTTGTGGATACTGCTGAAACAGAAGAGTCATTTTCTGCACCGTATTCGGACGAGAATACCTTAACACTGCCTTCCGCACCGTAAAGTATGCATTTTTTTGAGAATACGGAAAGTCCTGTCACTGTTACGGGCTGTTGAGAGCCTGCTGTCAGTACATCTACGGTTACCGCAAAGAAAAATGTGATGTCAACGGAATAATAGCCTCTGTTGAAGGGAACTGCATCCACATCGGTCAGAACATTAAGCACCTCACAGCCTCTGCATCTTACATTTACTGCAGATTCAATGATATTTTCGGCGGCGTCCGTAAAATATACTCTCAGATCTGCAAGACAATCCTTGTCTGCGCAGGAGTCATAGACACGGGCCGTATCGATGCAGATAGCTTCATTTATGCATCTGTCTGCAATGTTTTCGGTCATAGGACCAAGCTTATCAGCCATAAAAATACCTCCGTAATATGATTGAAATCCGAAAACTTCAATACATATTATGGAGGTATACTGATTTATGTTACAAAAAAATCAATACTGAGAGAAATCACAGTTATAAGGCTTTCCGCCTTCTGCCATAGACTTATCGGCAAGAAAAACTGCAAGATGACCGGGAACGGAATTGTGAATAGATGTGCAGGATATGGATTGCTCGCCGGTTCTTACAAAGTTTATGAAATCCTCTGTAAGAGCGGGATCTCCGCCGCCGTGACCTTCGCTTCCCATGGTGTTTGTGTCATAGAATTCCCGTACAAAGCCGTCTTTTGCTTCGGTGACTATTTTTTCAACCACGAAATTATTATCCTCAAAGTTGCCGTAAAGCTCGCCCTTTGTGCCTATGATATGTATCTTTCTGATGCTCTTTGCCGTGCCGCCGATCATATTATGCGTTCCTGTTGCACCGTTTTCAAAATTTATGAGAACTGACTGATGGTCAACAACATTGTTATCGCATTTGTAAATACATCTGCCGTAGGGATTATCCTCACGAAGAGACTTTTCCTTTAAGGCAAGAGAGGGATCGTCAATATCCTCAAGTCCTGCCCAGACATAGCATTCCCAACGGTCGGGGTGACCGAGATACATAGCCTTTGCGGAGTAACGGCAGGTGTCAACATGAGGACAGTCAAGAAGACATCTTGTGCCTGCACCTTCAGGTGCATTTTCAGGCTTGAACTGATAGATGCTGCCGTGTGAGGATACTGTTTTTGGCTTTGTATCATTCATGAGCCACATCATAATATCAACATCGTGACAGCTCTTTGCAAGAAGCATACTTGTTTTACAGATATCGGAATTTGCCCATTTTCCTCTGACATAGGAGGTGGACAGATGGTGATAGCTTACATGCTCTGACATCTGGATGTTTATGATATCTCCGAGGTCGCCTGCAATAAGTCTTTCCTTTATACTCTTGTAGAAGGTTGAATATCTGAGTACGTGGCAGACCATTACCTTATTGCCGTTCTTTTTTACAACAGCGATAAGATCGTTCATCTCCTCAAGGCTTACTGCAAAGGGCTTTTCAAGAAGCATATCATAGCCCTTTTCAAGAAGAGGAACAGCTGTTTCATAATGTTGATGGTCCATTGTGCCGTTTATTATCACATCACAAAGACGCGGCTGCTTTGCAAGCTCTTCGGCGGATTCAAAGCAGAATTCCTCTGAAAAGCCGTATCTTTCGGCTGCCATTTTACATCTTACCTTGTTAGGATCGGCAATACCGATTATCTTGAGATCATCGGGGTGGTCAAAGGAATAATCGGCATAGGCAATTGAGCGGTGGCCTCCTCCGACTATTATTGCAGTTACAGGTTTTTTTGTTTCCATTGTTTTTCTTTAGTCCTTAGTCTTTATAATTATCAGCCGTTTAATTTCTGGCTGTTTTTTACTGTTATCTTTTCTGCGTTCTTTTTCATTCTCATGAAGGCTGAGACGATCTCAGAGGCGGTTTTTCTGCCTACCGATACAGCCTCCTCATAATGAAGAGGAGCGAAAACACTGCCGTAATCATTATCGGGGACGATATAACCGATAAAGTCATTGCAAAGACCGATAACGGCAATTTCAGTGCCTAAAAGCTCCTTGAGAGAAGGATACTCCCAATTTGTTCCGTTGTAGCTCTCATAGTCCTTTGCGGCACCGCCGATTGCGATCTCAGGCATCATTTCACCCGGTACCATTGCAAGAGTCAGTTCATTTCCGAGAACTGCAAAGCCAACCTCTGTTACAAGATAAAGATCATAGGATTTATCATCCTTGTCAGAGTCATCAGCGGTGGTTATCCTTACAAGAGGATTATTTACAAGCTTAAGCTTTGCACCGAGCTCCAGGATCTTATTATCCGCGCTGAGGAAAAGCTCATTTACCGTGACATTAATAAGAGGGGAGAGCTCTTTATAAAGGCTTTTATCAAAGCCGAGCACAAGCTCTGCAAGAGCCTCACCGTATTCCTTTATGCCCTCCTCCGTTGAAAGCCCTTCTTTTATGTGAGGACCTCTGTCTGTGGCGACTGCAGCCTCCGCGCCCTGAATGAAAAGAGCGTTCTTGCCTTTTTCTTCAAGTCTGTCGCAAAGATATCCGGGAAAATCTCGGCTTGCTTCTCTCTGCTTATCTCCGTAGCATACGGGATGAGCGGCAAGAAATACAGCAACCGTCTCCTCTGAGCCGTCATCGGGAGTAAAGCAAAGCGAGGTCATTTCATTTACGGTAACATAGGGAGGTCTTTTGTCTCTTACAAACTTTTCTGCGGGAATATGTGCATAGGAGAGCTTCCCCTTTTTTATTTGTGCAACAGCTTCTCTTACGGTATCGGCAACGGTATTCTTAAGATATTCCATAAATATCTTGTTTTTACCGCTGACGGTATTCTCCGGCTTTCCCTTTTTTACAGCCTTTTTGTTTGTTCTAAAGGCTTCGGGTAAATTGCCCCAGAGTCCCTCGGTATCTATTCCCGAATGGCAGTGGGTTGCACTGATATTAACGGAAAGGATGTTTTTTTCTGAAATTATATCCTTAAGCCTGTTCCTTATGTCTCTTATATCTGTTCCGGAAATTCCGATGCAGTCAATGACTGCAAAGATATGAAGACCTCTTTCCGAGCCGTCATCGACAGCAATTGCTCTTACCATCTGCTCGTTCATAATGCCGTTCATTTTGTTGGGGGGAAAGGCGAGATATCCGCCGATATAATAATCTCCCTCAAGAATGGGCGGTATTACGGATGCCTTGGCAAAGCCCAGGGACCAGCGTGCCTTGGGGGCGGGAGCAGGCAGAAAGTAGCCGTTTCCCTCAAGAAAGCCTGAATTGTCATATCTGTTAAGATACGGAATTCCCTTATCGGATACACCGTCGGATATTTTTCCGATAAGTCCCATTGCGGCCTTGTGTCCTAAATCAAGTAAGCGTCTTTTATTGTCGGGGGAGGACAGATAATCTTCGGCCTTTTTCTTGATAAGAGCTGTCCCGAGGGTAGCAGCTGTTGCCGTAAGTGCAGTTACTGTCAGCTTTTTTTTCATCTTAATTCACCTGTAATTCAAGATTTATAAGAGCTTTTGGTGATTCTCAGCTCTGCGATCTCAAAGCCGTTTACCGGCTCGCTGATTTCGAGGCTGATGCATCCGTTTATTATATATTCTGCAGGTATTTTATATTCGACGGCAATAAATCCGTCGGGAAGCATATCCCTTTCGTAATCATAATTGCGGCTGCCGCCGAACTGCTGACCGCAGTAAACAGTGTTGCCGTTTATTCTTACCGAATGCTTTATGCTGTCTTCATTGTTCAGATCTCTGTAGGTTATCTGAAGAATATAGCCGTCCTTACTGTAAAGGCCGCCTGTTTTCAGTCTGAAGTGTATATGGTCATAGAGCTTGAAAAGGGAGGTTGGAAGAGTACCGTTATTCTTTTCAGGTCTGTCTCCCTGGATATTCATATAAAAGAACTTTTCCTGAGTGACGCCTCCGGGATCAAGTCCGTGCAGAGCGACGGAGTAATAATATTCATCGCATTCAACCTTGTTTCTGTTGAAGCAGCGAAGTATATACTGCTCTCTTTTCTCTTCGGGGAGAGCATTTGCAACTTCAAAGCGGCTGAGAAGCCAGGGAAGATCGGTAATTGCAAAATCTATTGTATCAAGGATAGCACCGCGTTCAAAATTCTTTGCAAAGTGCTTTTTTGTGGAAAGCTGAAGTCCGATAAGACTGAAGAGGACATCTGCATCGTTTTCGATGGCTTTTCTCAGCTCGGAAATATTTTTATCGGCAGGAGTCATAAGTATCTTTTCGGCTTCTTTCATATCTCCTGCTTCGGTTGCACGCTTTGCTTTTTTAATAAGTGCATTTTCAAAGAGAATTTTTCTTCTTACAAAGCAATCGCATTTTGCACGGAAAAGACACTGAACGAATCTCCAGTTGCCGTAAAGAGCGGGAGCTTCTTCTCCGATTTCCTGCCAGCGCCTTAATGTATACTCTATTGAGGGGTTATCCTCAGGTGCGCCCTCCCAGTTCTTTTCAAGACCGAATATCGCATCTGCAACCTTTTCAGGATCAGAGCCCGGGAAGAACAGACGGGAATAATCCGTGAGTATCTCGCGAAGAGGAGTGTCGGGATCAAAATCAAGTGCGGACCAGACGGCTTTATTTATATCATCGTTTACACCCTCGGAGTAGGAAACACTGCCGATCACATAAGGACGGGTAAGCTCGTGTATTTTTTTATATTCCGAGGGACGGGGATTTGCACTTTCTCTGCCGTTTACCACCTGAAGAGCATAATGCCAGTCATCGCGGTCGAAATGCACGGGATATTCACATCTTAAATTATGGGTTATATCCGGATAAAATCTTATGGGATATTTTCCGGGCAGACGCCTTCTTAAGTCATCCAACGGAAATGCAGCATTGGGACCGGTGATAACACCGTCAATAAAATCGGGAAGCTTTTCCGTTTCCTTGAGAAATCTTATACCCCAGTCAGGATACTGGTGAGGCTGCTGGGCAGAGGGCCACATCTCCGCATCGGGATGGTATTTTTTTAATATTTCTCTGAAAAGACGGCATCTTTCCATAAGCTCGTCAGGAAGAAGGCTGCCGGGATCGCCCCCGGGAGGGAATATATAGTCAAGACGGGAAGCTTCGGAAAAAAGCTTTTCGCGGTTTTTGAGCGCCGTATCGGTGTCCTTTTCGCAGTTCGGATACCATACGGATACCTTAAGCCCAAGCTTATCTGCTTCTTCAGCCGCCAGGCATAAAAGCTCCTGCTCATCCCGTTTCATAATAGGAATTCTGTAGGATGAACCGTTTTCGTAGGGGATATGCTCAACGGTATTAGTGCCGAAATACATAAGCTCAAGATAGTATTTTTTGTATTCGGGGATATCCCAGGCTTCATAGGTGTTGCTTGTGTCTCTGTAGCCTAACTGATGTCCGCGGATGCTTTTACAGGGAATAAATCTCCCTGAAATATCATCGGGTATATAAATTCTGTTATTTTTTACAGTGATTTTTCTGAGAAATCTTCCGACGGCATAAATGAGTCCACGGATGCCTGATGCGGTAAAGGTAATGCTGTTATTACCGACTGTTATTTCATATCCGTCCTCAGAGGGAAAGGATGCGTTTTCATTGAATATAACGGTTATATCGCAGGTGCTGACCGTAGATATATCAATTCTTGCGGATATCTCCTGTGTAAATATTTCCGCCGCTTTTTTTTCAGCAGGGGAAGAGGCGGAGAAATCAGGTCTTGAAAAAGAAAAATCCATAAAAACACCTTCCCGCAAATGTACATTTTTCTTAATTATATGTTAATGAAATATGGATGTCAAGTTTTACAAATGACAAAAAAATATTAAAAATAAAACTCGACAAATAAACATTAAAAATGAACAAAGAGTTGATATTTTCAATGTGCAATTTCACAAAAATTGTAATTTTTCTGTTAAATGAACAAAAGATGGTTGATTTTATTATTGTTGTGTTATATAATGCATATGACAAATACTCACTTGGAGGAAAATAATATGAAAAAAATTCTTGCAGTTCTTATGGCAGCCCTTGTTGTTTTCACAACCTGCTCAATCGCAGTTATGGCTGAGGAGACAACCGAAATCGTTGAGACAACAGCTCCCGCTGTATCTGAAGAAGGTACGACCCGTAATATAATGAATGATGACGGTCTTGTTGTTCCCATTAATATGAATCAGTTCAAGTCTTCAATTATATTCAAGATCTTTGAAAAGATCATCAACTTCATTCTTTCTCTCTTCGGTGCAGATGTAGCTCCCGAGGTTGACAAGGAAGGTGCTACTCTCGTAGATGAGATCGGCAGTGCTCTTGATGAAAGACTTACAGATATTTTCGGTTAATACGAGATTTGTGAAGGAACCGCTTAAAACGGTTCCTTTTGTTTTTTAAACATATTTATATAAATATATAATGTAAAAATTGTTGACATTTGGTGATTATTGCGATATATTTATCGTAATATGTGAAATGTGCAAATTTTCGGCATATGTAATTCTATTCGTTGTTAACGGAGAGGGGCTGCATAATTGGAAAACAATGTTATTATCGATCTCAAAAATATTTCTGTTGCATTTGACGGTGAGCAGATATTAAAAAGTATTAATCTTTATATCAGAGACGGCGAGTTTATAACATTTCTCGGACCTTCAGGCTGCGGTAAGACCACTACACTTCGTATAGTGGCAGGCTTTCTTGAACCTGATGACGGGGATGTTATCTTCGACGGTAAGAAGATAAATGGTGTTCCTCCTCATAAGAGAAAGGTTAACACCATTTTTCAGCGTTATGCTCTTTTCCCGCACCTTAATGTTGCGGAAAATATCGCTTTCGGACTGAAGCTCAAGAAGATGCCTAAGGACAAGATAGACAAGAAGGTTGAGGAAATGCTTGCACTTGTCAATCTCAAGGGCTTCGGAAACAGAAATATAAATTCACTTTCCGGCGGTCAGCAGCAGAGAGTTGCCATTGCGCGTGCTCTTGCGGTCGATCCCAAGGTGCTGTTGCTTGATGAACCTCTCGGTGCATTGGACCTTAAACTTCGTAAGGATATGCAGGTAGAGCTTAAGAAAATTCAGCAGAGTCTCGGTATAACATTCATTTATGTTACCCACGATCAGGAGGAGGCTCTTTCTATGTCTGATACCATAGTTGTTATGGACAGCGGAAAGATCCAGCAGATCGGCACTCCCACAGATATATATAATGAACCTAAAAACGCCTTTGTTGCGGACTTTATCGGAGAGAGTAATATCGTAGACGGTATTATGAAGGAAGACAGAGTGGTTGAATTTTCAGGTCATGTTTTTGACTGCCTTGATACAGGCTTCGGTAAGAATGAGGCTGTTGATGTTGTAGTGCGTCCCGAAGACGTGGATGTTGTACCCGTTTCTCAGGGAATGCTTACGGGAACTGTTACCTCCGTTACCTTCAAGGGCGTTCATTATGAGATAATCGTTGATATCGGCGGCTTCTTATGGATGATTCAGTCCACAGATATTCAGTATGAGGGCTCTGAAATAGGACTTCTTATTGAGCCCGATGCCATCCATATTATGAAGAAATCCGAGTATTCGGGTACCTTCGGTGATTTCTCAAGCTATTCGGATGAGTTCGATGAGCTTTCCGATGTAAATGCGGGACTTGATACGGAGGATTCTGACGATGAGTAAGGCTGTAACGATCGGAAATAAAAAAGCCACCGTTGCACCTTTTTCCTCCTGGATGGTAGTCTTTGTTCTGGTGCCTATGGCGCTGGTGGTCTATTATGCTTTTACTTCCTCAGAGGGCGGCTTCACCCTTGATAATCTCAAGTGGATATATACCTACCGCTCAACTATGTTTTTGTCACTGCGTCTTGCATTTACTGCCACTGCGATATGTCTGCTTCTTGCATATCCCATTGCATACAGTATGTCAAGAGCAAGTGAAAAGATCCAGAGAAATGCCACTCTTATAATAATGCTTCCCATGTGGATGAATTTTCTTGTAAGAACATACTCCTGGATGACTATCCTGGAGAATAACGGACTCATAAATTCCGCATTGCGGTCTGTTTTCTCTCTTTTCGGCGGGGAATTTGACGGCTTTCAGCTTATAAATAACCGCGGAGCCATTGTTCTCGGTATGGTCTATAATTTCCTGCCGTATATGATACTTCCCATTTATACCTCACTCACAAAGATAGATAATTCTCTTCTTGAGGCAGCAAGAGACTTAGGCTCTGACGGCTTCAATGTATTCAGGAGAGTTATTCTTCCTCTGAGCGTACCCGGTATAATTTCAGGTATCACAATGGTATTTATCCCCTCTATCAGTACCTTTATCATTTCAAGAATTCTCGGAGGCGGTAAGGACTTCCTTATCGGTGACCTTATTGAGGATTACTTCCTCGGAAATTCAGGTGTTGTAAACTACAATATAGGTGCCGCACTTTCTATGGTCCTTATGGTGCTTATCCTTGTTGCGACCTTCTTTATGAATCATTTTGATAAGGATGCAAAGACGAGCGGAGGTGGCAGAATATGAAAAAGTTTCTGAAGGTATATAATGCACTTATTCTTGCATTTTTGTATCTGCCTATTCTCGTCGTTATCATTTTTTCATTTAATTCAGGCTCTTCAAGAGCTAAGTTTGAGGGATTTTCTCTGCAGTGGTATATTGAGCTCTTTCAGGATGAGCTTATTCTGCAGTCCCTTTACTATTCTATAATAATTGCCGTTCTTTCGGCTCTCATTGCTACCGTTATCGGTACTTTAGCGGCTGTCGGTATCAATTCGATGCGCGGCTGGAAGAAGTCAGCACTTTTAAGCGTAAACAATATCCCCGTTGTTAATCCCGAAATAGTAACTGCTATTTCAATGATGATACTTTTTGTGTTTGTGCTTTCTCATTTCAATAATATGGAAATGGGCTTCGGTACGCTTCTTATTTCCCACATTACCTTCAATATCCCTTATGTTGTTCTTTCGGTGCTTCCGAAGCTTAAGGGAATGGATCAGAATATTTATTATGCGGCACTGGATCTCGGATGTCCTCCCGTAAAGTCCTTTATTAAAGTGGTTATTCCTCAGATACTTCCGGGTATCATCTCAGGACTTATTATGGCATTTACGCTTTCACTTGACGATTTCGTAATAAGCTATTTCAATTCGGGTGCTACCTTCCAGACTCTGCCCGTAACTATCTATTCTATGACAAAGAAGCCTTATTCGCTTAAACTCAATGCACTTTCCACCTTACTGTTTGCGGTAATTCTTGTTCTGATGCTTATTTCCAACATCAAAAAGCCCGTAAACAAGAAGGCGAAGAAATAAGGAGGGAAGAAATATGAAAAAAAGATTATTATCCCTTCTTTGTGCAGTCTTGCTTCTGCTTTCCCTTGTCGGCTGCTCCGACGGCGGGAATACCGCGGAAGGAAAGCAGTCAATAAATGTCTATAACTGGGGTGAATACATCGATCAGAGCGTGCTTGATGATTTTGAAGACAAGACTGGTATTCATGTAAATTACACGACCTACGCCAGCAACGAGGAGATGTATTCCAAGATCGTCAGCGGTGCGGCATCCTACGATGTTATAATTCCCTCGGAATATATGATATCCAAGATGATAAATGAGGATCTTCTTGCTGAGCTTAATTTTGATAATATCCCGAATTATAAGTATATAGGGGATGAATACAGAGGTCTGTCCTATGATCCCGATGAAAAGTATTCCGTGCCCTATACCTGGGGTACTGTTGTTATCGTTTATAATACGAAGTATGTAGACGAAGAGGATGTAAAGGATGAAAGCATTGAGCTTCTCTGGAATGAAAAATATGCAGGAAATATCCTTATGTTCGATAATCCCAGAGATGCATTTGCATTAGCGCATATAAAGCTCGGTCATTCAATGAATACCACAAATCCCGAGGATTGGTATGAGGCAGCAGAGGAGCTTAAGAAGCAGAAGCCGCTTGTTCAAGCATATGTAATGGATCAGATATTTGATAAGATGCTCAATGAAGAGGCATATATTGCAGCCTACTATGCAGGCGATGCAATGACTATGATGGATGAAAATGAGCATCTTGCGGCATATGTACCTAAGGAAGGTGCAAATATGTTCTTTGATTCCATGTGCGTTCTCAAGAATTCCCAAAACAAGGAAGGCGCAGAAAAGTTTATAAACTTTATGTGCGAGACGGACATTGCTGTCAGAAATGCCGAGGCCGTATGGTATGCTATACCTCATACAGCAGCCTACGAGGCATTAGATCCTGAGCAGCGTGAGGATCCCCTTGTTTATCCTCCGAGAGAAACTCTTGATAAGTGTGAGGTATTTATCAATCTCAACGAAGAGACTCTTATTCTTCAGAGTGAGCTCTGGATAAATCTTAAAACTCAATACTGATATAAAAGCCTCCTGCTTCCTGACGGAAACGGGAGGCTTTTCTGTAATAAAAAAAATATCTCCCCGTCCTGAGCGGATCGGAGAGATACACAGATTTGTTTATTTTCGCCGTTTTGCGGTGTAGAAGGTCAATTCGTCTTTTATTTCATCAAGCATCTTAAAATAGCAATTTACGGTCATTTCGCAGTCTCCTAAGGCTCTGTGGAGAGTTCTCGGGGGAATGCTGTAATATTCGGCAAGATCGTCAAGCTTATGATGTCTTAAATGCGGGAGAAGTCTTTTTCCGATCTTAAGGGTATCCACAAAATCATTTTCAAAGAGTATCCCCGTTTTGTCGAGACATTTGTCATAGAGAAAATTGATATCAAAGTTCACATTATGACCTAAAAGGATATCTCCGCCCACAAAGGAGCAGAAGCGTGTAAGTACATTTTCTGCCGAATTGCTTTTTGAAAGCTCTCTGTCCGTTATTCCCGTAAGCGCGGTAATAAACGGGGGCAGAGGTCTTTCTATGTTTATTGTTTCGGAAAATGCGGCGACGGATACTCCGTTTTCCACTCTGATTCCCGAAACCTCTATGATGTCATCATATAAGGGGCTGAGTCCCGTCGTTTCAATATCTATACAGACAAAGCTTCTCGGAAACGAGGCGAGACACTTGCCCTTGAAGGCTCTTTCGCAGGCCATATCAGACAATTACAGCATTTGCAAGGTCAGATATCTCCTTGCAGTCGGAAAGCTCTATCATACCCTTGTCGCAGGCACCTGCAAGCTTGGGATTGATGGGAAGCTTTGCGATATTTTCGATTCCGAATTCCTTTGCGACCTCATCAATATGGCTCTCACCGTAGATATGATGCTTCTTGCCGCAGTCGGGGCATTCAAAATAGGAATAGTTTTCAACTATACCGAGAATGGGGATATTCATCATTTTTGCCATTTTTACAGCCTTGCCGACTATCATTGAAACAAGCTCCTGAGGAGATGTGACAACGATTATGCCCTTCACGGGAAGAGACTGGAAAACAGTAAGGGGAACATCACCTGTTCCGGGAGGCATATCAACAAACATATAGTCAATATCGCCCCAGACAACATCTGTCCAGAACTGTTTTACCGCACCTGCAATAACGGGACCGCGCCAGATAACGGGATCGGATTCGTTTTCAACAAGAAGATTGAGAGACATAAGCTCTATGCCCGTTGATGTCTTTGCAGGGAAGATGCCAAGATCATTTCCTTCAGCTCTCTGATGGATTCCGAAGGACTGAGGCATTGAAGGACCTGTTATATCAGCATCAATTATAGCAGTCTTGAAGCCTTTTCTCTGAGATTCAACGGCAAGAAGGGAAGTGATGAGAGATTTTCCGACGCCGCCCTTACCGCTGACTACGGCAATGACATTCTTTATGTCGGACATTTTGTTCTGTTCCTCAAGCATTGAATTCTTTTTATCTGCACTGCTGCATTTAGCAGAGCAGGTCTCACAGTTATGTGTACAATTTTCGCTCATATTAAACACCTCTTAATTTATCTTTATTTATTATAGCCCTAAAAAAATATAAGTCAATGCTTTATACCTAAAAAAATATAAGCTGTTGCTTTTTCGGGTGAGTTCAGCGGCAGATCAAGAAAACGGCTTCTCAAAAGCGTTTTTCAGCAGCTTTTTCCGTAAAAACCTATCTTCCGCTTGACGGGGATAGTTGTTTTGTTCTTCAGAAAGCAGTTTTTTTGTAAGCATAAAACAGAAAAATCCCGGAGGGGGATCCGGGATTCTTCTGTTTTTTTGAGGAGATATTTTATGAAGAAACGAGATAGCTTACTTACTGTGGCTTAAATATAACCCGTGAGGCTTAAATCTAACTTAATTATTGACTTGATTTTTGTTTTTTGGTAGAATGATAATCAGGTTACTATGTTTTTTCGGAAGGATATGACAAAAAAGTGAAAAATGTATATTTTGTTCAGGTGGATGTTTCATCGGATGCAGATTCCAAGGTTTTATACTTGCCTTATGCAGTAGGTCTTATTGCCGCATCTGCCTGGAAGGATGAGACCGTAAAAAGGGAATACAGCTTCAAGGGCTTTATTTACCGCAGAGATGATGTGGATAAGGCTGTTGCAAGGCTTGAAAGCCCCTATCTCATAGGCTTTTCAAATTACTGCTGGAATGCGGAATATAACCGTCTTTTTGCCCGTAAGGTCAAGGAGCTTTATCCTGATTGTATAATCGTTTTCGGCGGTCACGATATTCCCGATGATCCTGATTTTCTGCGTGAATTTCCTTTTGTCGATATTCTTATGCACGGCGAGGGAGAATATAATTTCAGAGCTCTTATGAGAGAGCTTGTAAGCGGCGATATCTCCTCAGTAAATGATATAACATATAAAGACAGTGAGGGCAGCTTTATCCGCACTGAAAAGACTGCTGTTCCCCACGAGCTTGATGATTTTCCGTCTCCTTATCTTGAGGGCTGGTATGACGATATCATAAAAGAAAATCCCGATATTATATTTAATGCCATTCTTGAAACAAGCAGAGGCTGTCCCAATCAGTGTGCCTACTGTGACTGGGGACTTCTCAGATCAAAAACACGCCTTTTTTCTCTTGAGAGAGTGCTTGAGGAAGTTCGTTGGATGAGCAGAAACAAAATCGCATTTATCTGGGGTGCCGATGCAAACTTCGGTATGTTTGAAAGAGATATGCTTATTGTTGATGAGCTTGTCAGATGCAAGAAGGAAAACGGATATCCCGAAAAAATGAGAATGAATTACTCAAAGACCAATTATGAAAGGGTATTTGAGATATCAAAGAAGCTTTGTCAGAATGACTGTGATCGAATGGGAGCTACGCTTTCCTTCCAGAGCCTTTCTCCCGAGGTGCTTAAGAATATCGGAAGAAAGAATATGTCCTTTGATTTCTTTATGGAGCTTCTGAAGAAATACCGTGAGGAGCATATAAAGACTTATTCGGAGCTTCTTTTAGGTCTTCCCGGTGAGACCTATGACAGTTTTATTGCAGGTCTCGGAAAGCTTCTTGAGATGGGACAGCATCTTGTGTTTGAGGTCTACGGCTGTATTCTTCTTCCCAATTCTCAGCTGGGACAGAAGGATGTTATTGAAAAATTTGATATAAGAACCGTAAAGACCGAGCTTCTCAGAGGCCATACCACAGGTGAAGCGGTTGCCATCCCTGAATATAATAATCTTATTACAAGCACCTCCACAATGACAAGAGAGCAGTGGGCAGATGCCTCTGTTTTCTATTGGTTCCTCAAGGGTATGCACGGAAACGGTCTTGTGAGACTTTTTGCCATCTATCTTTACTATGAAAAGGGCGTAAAATATCAGGACTTCTATCAGTCACTTATTGATTACACAAGACAGCATCCCGATTTTATTCTTCACGATAAGCTTGAGGATCTTTTTGTAAAGGCAGGGCATATGTCAAGAGGTGAGCATTTCAGCAAGCTTACCTTCAAGCCCTTAGGTGACTTTATCTGGAATGAGCACGAATATCTCGTTCTTTATATGCTCCAGCAGTTTGATACCTTCTATGAGCAGTTAAGAGATTTCCTCAGTATGTATGATATCCCCTCAGATGTGCTTGAGGATCTTATGAAATACCAGAAGGCTATCATCAGAAGACCTGACAGCGTGACAGAGGAAATAGAGCTTAATTTTGATCTTCATGAGTATTTTTCAAGAATTTATCTCAATGAAAAGATACCGTTTGCCCCCTGCCGTCACCGTCTCAGGCTTACGGATTCTCATCCTCACGATAATTGGGCCGGCTTCGGAAAGTTTGTTGTCTGGTACGGAAATATGGGCTGGGAATCATATAAGGATGATATAGAGAAGACTGTATTTTAAAAATTAATCTGCTTTAAGATTTATTTCAGTTTGTTGATTTATAATGAGCTCACAGTAAGAGAAAAGCTTACTGTGAGTTCTTAATTTTGCTTTGCTCGTTTTCTTCATAAATAATCTCCACAACGGAAAAACCGCAGTTTTAAGGCTGCGGTTTTTTCGTTATTTGTGATATATGAAGAAAAAAGGTTCTTCACGGAAAATTGGGGAATGATGTCGGCACGGGAGTGCCGGGGAAAAGTTTTGCTTGAGCTTTTTCAAAAGCTCACGGTGTCAAGAGGCAGAGCCTCTTGTGGCACTGCGCAGAGTGCGAAATCTCTCAAGCTTGCAATAGCGCAGGAGG
>JAFSGH010000071.1 GCA_017440965.1 Clostridia bacterium
ATCAATTCTTTTCCCGATTCTGTTTCTGCATTCTCAAAGCTAAAACCTGAAAGGGGAACGCCGATAGCCATGGTGTTGCGTGAAAACCGCTTATAATTATCGCACGTAAACGATATTGCGCTACAGAAAATAGTTGCCTCCGTAGGTCCGTAAGTGTTCCAGATTTTTATGTTGGGAAGTGCAGAGAAAAGAGCTTCTACCTGCGACGGATATAATGCTTCTCCGCAAAAAGTTATCTCTTTGAGCGAGGCCATCTTTTCTTTGCTGATGTCTCCCTTTTGTAATAAAAGGTCAACTACGCTCGGCACGGAATGCCAGAATGTTATATTATATTTTTTAATTGCTTCGCCGGGAACCAATTTATATATCCCCGTAACAGGAATCATTGTAGCACCGGACGAGATTCCGAAAAATACATCCCCTACTCCGAGGTCGAAGCTTATGTTCGAGTACTGTCCGTATACGTCTGCAGGCGAGAGAGAATAGTTATCCTTGCACCACAACACAAAGTTTTCCAAAGCTTTCCTTTTTACAGCAACGCCTTTTGGATTGCCTGTAGAACCCGAAGTAAATAAAACATAGGCATTTTTCTCGCTGCTGAAACGGGAATCCGATTCCTGTTTGTCCAAGTTCAAAAGAGCTGAGCTCTCACCGTTTACAATAGCCTCAATTTGCTGTTCTCCCTCATCCTTGCCCGCATTGTCGACAATAATATTCGGAGCAAATGTGTCAATGCAGTACTGTTTATACTTCTGCGGTGACTCGCTGTTAATACAGCAAAAGGTGATGTCAGCTAAATATGCCGCCCACATCAAGCAATAAGCGTTATAGCATTGCGGCAAATCGATTAAAATTTTACGCACCCCAAGCTGGGACAAGCTTGAAGATAAAGCCTCTGCTTTTTCAGCAAAAGCTTTATATGAATATTCTCCTTTAGCTGTCCTTACGGCTAAAATACCGTCTCCTTTATATATTGATAGCACGCTTAACACCTTTCAATCCGTCTGCTATGTTTTTTCAAACAGATAATTTTTAATCAGTATAACACGGCGTATATTTTTTTTCAATAAAATAAATAGCCCAAGCACTCTTACAAAGCTCTCGGTTGACAAGCTTTGCCTTTGCTGATTATAATGAAGCCGGAGGTGCTTTTTATGATGACAAGGATAATAAGATTTTTAGTTTCAATATTAATGCTGATTTCGCCGTCTTTGCCTAATATGCTTAGTCTCCCTGCGATTCCCTCAGGACAGGATTTGAGACTTGACGAGCGTTTTGTGATTGTGTGGCGAGATGAGTTTGAGGGTACCTCTCTCGATAAAACAAAATGGTCATACAACTGGTGGGAAACTGAGAGAAAAGGCGGTTATTGGCATGAGGATATGGTCAGCGTCAAAGACGGTAACCTTGTAATCACCACCGCATATATGGAGGAGCCTCTTGAAAACTACTACCTTGAAAAATGGGGAGACAAAATTAACTTCAAGGAGTACAAAGCAGGTTGGTATACAGGGTGCATAACAGGCATAAACATATTTGAGCAATGCTACGGCTACTTTGAGTGCAGAGCTATTCTGCCAAAATCAACGGGAATGTGGTCTGCTTTTTGGATGATGAACGACGAGGTCGGAATTGTTGACGGCTCCGGCAAAGACGGCACAGAGGTCGATATTTTTGAGTCAATGTACTACAAAGATAACTGGTGGGGTGCAGGCGGAGCTGTCATAAGCGGCATCCACTATGACGGCTACGGCGAGGGCCATAAAGGTGACAGTATAGGCAAGTGGTTTGCAAACAATCCGTATGAGGAGTACAACACCTATGGGCTTGAGTGGAACGAAAAGGAATATATTTTTTATATAAACGGTGTCGAGACCGGCAGACTTTCAACCGGCGGAGTAAGCCAAAATCCGGAATACATGCTTCTTTCCTGTGAAGTTGCCGGCGAAAACGGCGTGGCGCACGCAGACAGACACGGCACGGGTAAAATGAGCATGAAACCGGGTGACACAGCCGAATTTATCGTAGATTATGTAAGGGTATATGAATATAAATAAACGGATGCATTAAAAAATTTAACAAAAGCGGCGGCAAGGAGAAAACTCCCTGCCGCCGCTTTTTCTGTAAAAAAATTAAAGGATACGGAAAAATCCGTATCCTTTAATTGGCGCGCTGCAAGGGGACTCACAGTACAATTTATTCTGTGCTCGTTATCTGCCGCTTATCTCTCTTTTACTTTGCAGTGTGTCCACGCCCTAAAAACAGTCCACCGGACTGTTTTCTTAACGGGCTTTCGAATCCCTTGCTGATTAAAAAAATTAAAGGACACGGAAAAATCCGTATCCTTTAATTGGCGCGCTGCAAGGGATTCGAACCCCTGACCTACTGCTTAGAAGGCAGTTGCTCTATCCAGCTGAGCTAGAAGCGCATATTTGGTACTCGTCTGAGTGCATAAGGTATTATACTTGAATTACATCGATTTGTCAATATATATTTATAAATATTTTAATAAAAATAAATACATATTTTATCTTAATTATATTCTGATGATAAGTTGGTTCAGGATCAGATTAACGGCTTTTCAGCAAATACTTTTATCAAAAGAAAAAATCGGAAAATCAATTAAGCTCTGCAGACTTGAGTCTATCGGCTACATAAACGATATTTTTTGGCATTTTTGCGTAAGAATTCTAACTCTCATAAATCTGTCAGTTTTTAGTGATATTCCGACTTTGTCGGAGTGATGTATTTTGCTGACACAAAATGCGATATTTTTGCTTTGTAAAAATGATATTATATTCTCCCCTTCCTTCACTGCCCGAAGGACAATATAACTCGGTGCAAACCGACTATAATGCGAAGTCATATCACTTCCCGCAAGGTTAATATAACTGAAAAAAAGACGATTGCTTTCGCAACCGTCAGACTGCTGACAAACCCTCGTTTCAATTTGATTCGAGGGATGTTTTTTTGTTTAAAGAAAAAAAGCCCACTCCTTTCAAGAGAATGATACTACTTTCCCACAAACAAATCAAGGCGAAGCCTTGTATATCATCAATTCCGCAGGAATTGCATATCATCAATACGCAGTGTTGCATCTCATCAAGCCGCAGGTAATACAGCCTTCGGCTTATGATATGCGCCTACGGCGATGATATACACGCTGACGCGTGATGATATGCCAAGCCTACGGCTTGGATAAAAAAAGAAGTAACTTTTGATAGACAAAAGTTACTTCTTTTTTGGAGCGGGTGATGGGAGTCGAACCCACACGACCAGCTTGGAAGGCTGGGATTCTACCGCTGAACTACACCCGCACAACGGAGATTATTATAGCATCTAATCTCCGCAATGTCAAGTATTTTTTCAACTTTTTTTAGCTGTGAGTTACAACAATTTTTCCGTCGTGAACAAATACCTTTATTTCATCAATAACGGCATCATACTGAGCAACAAGGATATTGGCTATCGGATCCTCTATTGCCTTTCTTATTGTGTGACGGATATCTCTTGCACCTCTGACGCCGCCGTCTGCTTCTGCGGCCACAACTGAGGGTACATCATCAGCAACAGTAAGCTTTATTCCCTTGTCTCTGAGAGAAGGCACAAACTCTTCAATAAGAAGCTTTGCAATCTTTTCGTAATCCTCTTTTGTAAGAGTATTAAATACTATGATCTCATCAACTCTTCCCAAGAATTCGGGACGAAGGAAATCCTTAAGTGCCTTCATTGCCTTATCCTTGCTTGCAGCTCCCTTGTCCTTACCGAAGCCGAGGACACTTTCTCTGTTCTCACTTCCTGCATTTGATGTCATTATAATAACGGTATTTTCAAAGCTGACAGTTCTGCCCTGAGCGTCATTTGTTTTTCCCTCATCAAGAATCTGAAGAAGAATATTCATTACATCAGGATGTGCCTTTTCTATTTCATCAAAAAGAACAACAGAATAGGGCTTTCTTCTTACCTTCTCAGTAAGCTGACCTGCCTCGTCATATCCAACATATCCGGGAGGAGAACCGATAAGCCTTGAAACAGAATGCTTTTCCATAAACTCGGACATATCAAGACGGATAAGAGTTTCAGGAGTATCAAAAAGCTCATTTGCCAGCTGCTTTACAAGCTCTGTTTTACCGACACCTGTGGGGCCGACAAAAATAAAGGATGCAGGACGCTTGACGGGACTGAGCCTTACTCTGCTTCTTCTTATTGCCGCACTGACAGCTTCAACTGCCTCATCCTGACCGATAATTCTTGCCTTAAGATGCTCCTCCATACAGGAAAGCTTTTTCATATCAGTATCAATGATCTTATTAACGGGAATACCTGTTGAAAGACTGATTACCTTTGCAAGATCATCCTCTGTAACAAAATTATCCTGAGCACGGACCTTAAGCTCCTCTATAGATGCTTCGCACTGTATAATCTCAGCTCTTACCCTTGCAATATTCTCATAATCGGGATTTTCAGAATTAGCGAGAAGCTCCGCCTCCTCAGCTCTGAGTTCTGCAAGTCTGATCTCTGCTTCCTCATAATCGCTTATTGCCTTGTTCCTGAGATTAGCACAGGTACATGCTTCATCGAGAAGATCGATTGCTTTATCGGGAAGAAAGCGCTCTGTTATATATCTCTCAGAAAGAGTGACCGCCTTGTAAAGAAGATTATCCGAAATTCTTACTCTGTGGAATTTTTCGTAGTATTCCTTTATGCCCTTAAGCATCTCATAAGCACTTTCAATGGAAGGCTCTTCTACCTTTACAGGCTGAAATCTTCTTTCAAGAGCTGCATCCTTTTCAATATGCTTTCTGTACTCATTGAAGGTAGTTGCACCGATGACCTGAATCTCTCCTCTTGAAAGAGCAGGCTTAAGAATATTTGCCGCATTCATTGAGCCCTCGGCATCGCCTGTACCTACAAGATTGTGAACCTCATCAATAAAGAGGATAATATTTCCGAGCGCCTTGACCTCGTCAACAAGGCCCTTTATTCTGCTTTCAAACTGTCCTCTAAACTGAGTTCCTGCAACAAGAGCGGTAAGATCAAGCAGATGTATCTCCTTACGGCTAAGCTTTGCAGGCACTCTTCCTTCACTTATTGCGAGTGCAAGTCCTTCGGCAATTGCAGTTTTACCTACACCGGGCTCACCTATAAGGCAGGGATTATTCTTTGTTCTTCTGCAAAGAATCTGTATAACTCGTGATATCTCATCGCTTCTTCCGATGATACGGTCAATCTTTCCGTCTCTTGCCTTTTTTGTAAGATCGGTACAGTACAGATCAAGGAACTTTCTCTGAAGCTTCTTTTCCTTGCCTTTTTTTGATTTCTTGTCCTTGGGATTTCCGTTGTCGTCAACAAGCTCTGCAGGAAGATCAACATCGTCATCCTTGCCGGCTTTTGGTCCGTCACCGAAAAGTCCCTGAAGAAACGGAAGCGTTGATGCTCCGCCGTTTTCGAAGGCTCCGTCCTCCTCAAGAGCGCTGAACTGCTCATTGATCGCGTCAAGATCCTCTTCGGTAATGCCCATTTTTGCCATCATATCCTTGACGGGGCCTATATTCATATCCATTGCACACTTGATGCAAAGCCCTTCCTGAGTGGTCTTATCCCCTTCTATCTTTGAGATAAAAAGCACTGCAGGACGCTTATTGCATCTTGAGCATAATTTCATATTCATAATTTATTCCTTTCGTAGGGGCTTTTGTTATTTGCCGGCTTCTTCCTTTGCCTTTTTCTTGCCTTCCGCACTGAATCTCTCTTTTGCCTGACTGTAAACACCGGGCATATAGCTTGCAAATGCAACGAAGGTTGAAATAAGTGAAATTACTACCAGTACCATCATAACTGCATCAGGAATGGTAAAGAGACTGATTATTGCTCCTTCACCTGCTCTAAATGCACCGATCTCAGGTCCGAATGCCATTATTATTACCATTACAACATAAAAAATCAATGTTGCGGCTTTACCGTATATTTCCGCAGCACCGGGACGGATACCGACAGCGATCATAATTGCACCGCCAACGAGCATAATAAGCTCTTTTACGATAAAGAGAAGGAATACCCAAGAGAAAAGCTTAAGAGTTTCATTCTCTGCATTTCTGAATGTAAAGAAGTATACTATAGCAATTGTTGCCTGAGTAAGCTTATCTGCAATGGGATCAAGCATTTTTCCCAGCTCACTTACCTGATTGAGCTTTCTCGCAAGCTTTCCGTCAAAGAAATCGGTAAGTCCGGAAAAAGCAAGTATCAAAAGAGCCCATAAAAGCTCACCCTTGTAAAACAATACACCGAAAACAGGGATAAGAAGTATTCTTACAAATGAGATTATGTTAGGTATCGTCCAGACATTTTCGAAAAGATATGCAGTTTTTTTAGCCATTTTTTATTCCATCCTTTACTTTAATATATCAGCAATAAGTCCGCAGAAATACGAACCGCTAACAAATTCCAGAAGCTTTTCATTACCTAATGCAGGAACCGCAATATTAAGTACAGCACAAATAAGTCCTGCAGGAATGATTCCCTTTACCACACCGAGAGCCGCACCGAGGAAAGCATTTGTCCTTCTGAACAGCTTATGCTTTTTGCTTGTAAGACCTTTATTTATAAGCGAAAGCACCATTCTCAGCACTACAGAAAAAAGAATAAACAATACTACTACGGCAATCGCTGAGATCACCTTAAGAATCATGGGAGCAAGATAATCAGCTTCAATTACAGCTACTGTCAATGTCTGTCCGGAGCCTGTAAGATCCAAGCCAAGCAAAACCTCATCAACAATATCCAGATGATCGACAAGCGTACCTAAAAAACCGGGCAATGAATCAAAGACTCCTTCAAGGATACTTTGAAGCTCCCCTTCCATACTTCCTGAGGGCATCAGTTCATTGAGCTTCGACAACACCTTATCGCTGAGATATGCCGAATAAACATACGATGCAACCGGAGAAGAAAAGATCTTAGCAAGAAAGCCGGCTGCTATGTAAGCAATTATATTGAATAATGACATCAGAAAGCCTTTTTTTGCACTGATCACTGCAACAACGGCAATCAGAATAACAAGCAAAAAATCAACTATATTCATATTTTTCCTCCTTTTAACCGAATGCTGAAGCAGAAATGACAGTGGTATTATCTTCTGAAGCCGCTTCCGTTACAGAGACAGCATCTTCAGCTGTTGTTTTTTCTGCCGATATAGTGCTGTCTGTCACATCATAGGAAGTCTTTGGCTCATCAGAGACTTCTTTCTTTACCGTAAGATCTGTATCAGAATCAACATCAAAGCTGTAAATTCCGCTTACTGTCTGAACGAACAATGTTCTGCCTGAAAAAACAGCATCAATGCACTTTTCTCCGACCTTGATATTTCCCGTATTTCCTGATTTCTTATCAAAAATACTGATCGAATCACCAAGCATTACGGCTACAAAATTCTTTGCTGCTTTTACATCAAAGATCTCAGAATCAAAGTCCAGCGTAAAGAGCGTTTCATGCTTACGGTCAAAAACATTTATGGCGGAGTCCTTTGAATTTCCGTGCTTTGCTACAGCTACAGCATTAAGTCCGCCGGGACAAAAGCTGCTGTGTGTCAATTCGGAAGGCATACACTCAAAGACTGCACTTGAATTTCCTTGCTTATCGACAACAAAAACTCCGTTATCGGTATATACCGCAAGGCGTTTTCTGTTGATAAATTCAATGTGATATACGGTGCTGTCTGTGAATGAGGAGGTATATACAGCCTCTTCATCCTTGAAGTTAAACAGACTGACCTTTGAAACATATTCACCGTTTTCAACGCTTATCATTGACACGGCTATGCTTTTACCGTTATCGGAAAGTGCTGTTGTCAGGCAGTAGTCCGATGCACTGCCCCATTCGAACTGCTTTTTTCCCTGATAAGAATATACATATAAGTGGGACTGATAGCCGGCATCTTCATTAAGCACATAAGCATAATTGCCTTTTGCACCAACTGTTGCAGTGGTTATCGTTGAGCTTACGGTATAATTATTATAGATAGAAGAATTCTTTTCTATACGGAATGCCGTTCCGCCCTTGTCATACAGTAAAACTGTAGATTTACCCACCTTCATTACAGGTTGGGAATACATATGGGAATTTGATGCAATCTTTCGTCCCGATGAATCTATATAATCAACAGATGTATCCGTAAGAAGCACGGTACCGGAAGAGAAGGCTTCAATATTTCTTATGCTGTCGGGCAATGAATCATATATAAGTGCACCCTCTGCTTTTTCGGAGCTTATATCCGTCACCGAAATTCCCGACAAGCCCGATACTACAGCACTTATCACCATTACAAGAATCAGCACTATCACGCAAAGACCGATGACCTTTATGCCGAGTGGGTTCTTCTCTTCCTTCTGTTCTCTTTTTATAACTCTGTCACGATTTTCAGTATTCAAAATCTCACATCCTTAATAATACACTTTATTAAGATACAATCCTTCCGGTGCCTCAGTTTTTCCTGCTCTGAGCCTGTCACCGGATTCTATTATTTCAGGGATCGTTCCGCTTTTTATCTTTCCTTCGGAAATATTCAGCAGAGTTCCGACCATTATTCTTACCATATTATACAGGAATCCGTCAGCCTCCACTCTGAATATGACCATATCTCCTTGTCTTTCAACACCTGCATTATACACCGTTCTCACCGTGGTTTTTGTAGTTGCACCTGCGGCTCTGAAGGCTGAAAAATCATATGTACCGATATAATCCTTTGCCTGGCTGTCAAGAAAATCCGCATCAAGTGGATATCTGTAAAAATATGCTTTATTTACCAAAAAGGGATCGCGTACTATTCCGTTATATATCTTATAAATATATTCCTTTGAACGGCAGTCGAACCTTGCATTGAAATCATCGGCAACGCTTTGGCTTTCATATACGGCAATATCCTCAGGGAGAAAAAAATTCATTCCCGAAATAATCTTTTCGTGAGGGATCTCCTTTTCTGCGTGAAAATTACACTTAAAGCAATTAGCATGCACACCGGTATCGGTCCTGCTGCAGCCCGTAACTGAAAGCCTTGAACAAAACAGTTTTTCGAGAGCCTCTTCTACTCTTTGCTGAACGGTTATTGCATTATCCTGTCTCTGCCAGCCGTGATAAGCACTGCCGTCATATTTAAGGGTCATAAGATAATTCATCATATCACCCTTTCAAAAATAAAAAATGAAGATATATCAAAAAAACCGGTTGCTATTACTGCCGCAACTGTCACAGCAACAAAGGCAAAAGCAAGATAATCTCTTAAGGCAAGCTTCATTTCCTTCATTCGTGTTCTTTTATTATCTCCCGTATAGCATCTGCATTCCATTGCAAAGGCAAGCTCATAGGCTCTTCTGAAGGAATTTACTATCAGTGGAATAAAAACAGGAACCAGAGCCTTTGCACGCTGAACAAGAGTTCCCGTTTCAAGATCCGCCCCTCTTGCCTTCTGAGCACTCATTATTATATCAATTTCCTCGATAAGAGTCGGAATAAATCTCAGAGCGATCGTCATCATCATCGCAAGGGAGCTGACATTTATCTTAAAAAGCTTCAGGGGAGATAAAAGTCTTTCAATAGCATCCGTAAGCATTGTCGGAGATGTTGTATATGTCAGCAAAGAGCTAAAAAGAATAAGTGAAACTATCCTTATAATAATAAAAACGGAGCTGATGATACCGCCCGATGTAACAGCAAAGTCAAGCTGTTGGAAGGGCTTCCATAAAACCGTACCCTCATCATTATAAAGAATCTGTAAAACTCCCGTAAAAACGACCAAAACAACTATCATTTTTAAACCCTTGAGAATAACTCTTAAGGATATTTTTGAAACAACAATAGCTGCTATTGATATAAAAAACAGCAATCCGAGAGAAAAATAGTTTTTGCACAAAAACAAAGCAACAATAAACACAAAGGTAATTATTATTTTTGCTCTGGGATCAAGCTTGTGTATGTAAGAGTCTCCGGGAAAAAACTGACCGATGGTAATATCCTTGATCATTGCTCCTTCCTCCTCTTATAAAACGCTGCAAGTATCCTTGCCGCATCCTCTGTTGTATAAACATCAGCATCCAATTCAGGAAGCTTCAGACGAAGCTTATTGATAAGCGATGTTGCCGCAGGGACACTTAGTCCCATTTCAATAAGTTTATCCGTTTTGCTGAAAATTTCCTTAACAGTTCCGGATTCTGCAAGACTTCCTTTATTCATAACAAGTATTCTATCTGCAATTCTTGCAATATCATCCATTGAGTGAGATACGATCATTACTGTAGCTCCCGTAGCCTTGCGGTAGTTTTCGATCATACTCATAAGCTCCCTGCGGCCTGCGGGATCAAGACCTGCAACAGGCTCATCAAGAACAAGTATTTCGGGAAACATTGCCATAACACCGGCGATGGCACACCTTCGCTTCTGACCGCCTGAAAGATCAAAGGGGGATCTGTTCAGCAGCTCCTTATTAAAGCCTACAAATTCGGCAGCCCTCAACACTCTTTGTCTTACTTCATCCTCGGACAAGCCCATATTCTTAGGACCGAAGGCAATATCCTTTGCACAGGTCTCTTCAAAAAGCTGATATTCAGGATACTGAAAGCAAAGTCCCACCTTGCTTCTTGCTTCCTTAATTGAAGCCTTATCTGTATTTATATCCTTACCGTTAAGCAAAACCTGACCGCTTTCAGGCTTAAGAAGTGAATTCAGCATCTTGATAAGGGTGCTTTTTCCCGAGCCCGTATGCCCTATAATACCTACGAGCTCTCCTTTTTCCACACTGAAACTGACATCTCTGAGTGCAGCGATCTCAAACGGAGTTCCGTGCGAATATCCGTATGAAACATTTTTTACTTCCAGAATAACCATCAAAAACCTCTTAAGAATTCAAAATACTCAGATACTCTTTTACAAGCTCATCCTCACAAAGTATGCCTTTTCTTAACGGCACCCCGTTTTCGCGAAGTTCATTTGCAAGCTTAACCATATCCGGTACATCAAGTCCGCAGGAAACAAGCATTTCCTTCTGAGAGAAAATCTCCTCGGGAGTACCGCAGGCAAGAAGTCTTCCGTTATCAATAACGATAACCTTATCCGCCATAACTGCCTCTTCCATAAAGTGCGTAATAAAAACTATAGCCATATTATTGTTTTTATTAAGCTCTCTTGCCGTGTTCATTACTTCTCTTCGCCCCTGAGGATCAAGCATTGCAGTAGGCTCATCAAAAACGATGCATTCAGGCTGCATTGCTATCATACCGGCAATTGCGACCCTTTGCTTCTGACCGCCCGAAAGACGGTGTGTTTCGTGAAGTCTGTAATCATACATTCCTACTGCCTTCAGGGCATTGTCGACTCTTTTTCTTATTTCCTTCGGCTCAATACCAAGATTTTCAGGACCGAATGCCACATCCTCCTCAACAATCGATGCTACGATCTGATTATCGGGGTTCTGAAAGACCACACCGACCCTTTCGCGGATCCTGAATTCACTTTTCTCATCCGCTGTATCCATACCGTCCACAAAAACCTTGCCGGAAGAAGGGAGAAAAATTGAATTTGATAATTTTGCAACCGTGGATTTACCTGAACCGTTATGACCGAGGATCACGACGAACTCTCCTCTGTCAACAGTAAAGCTTACGTCCCTGACAGCAAGCTCATCCGCATTTTCTTCATCGTAGGCATATGAAACATTATCAAACATCAATAAATGCTTATCTTCCATAAAAATCATTCTCTTTCCCAAATTGCTGTTGCTCCGCAGGGCAGGACAAGTCCGCTTTCCTTTACGGGTAAGCCTATTTCATCGGCACTTACCTTTCCCTTGAGCTTTTCCGGAACAACAGAGCCAAGTATGTAACTCATTACAGACGGTGAAAGACCTGTCGTGTATGAGTTTATCATATATAACAAAGCATCATCACTGAGTAAGGATGCACACAGAGAACAAAGAGAAAAAACCTCGTTTTCCAGCTTCCATACCTCGCCGCCGGGACCTCTTCCGTATGAAGGGGGATCCATTATGATGATATCATATTTATTTCCGCGTCTGATCTCTCTTTCAACAAATTTTTTGCAATCATCAACGAGCCATCTTACGCTTCTGTCCGAGACACCGGATATCACGGCATTCTCCTTTGCCCAGGCAACCATTCCCTTGGATGCATCAACATGTGCAACCGAAGCTCCTGCAGCAAGAGCACTTACCGTGGCCCCGCCCGTATATGCAAAGAGATTGAGCACCTTTACAGGTCTTCCTGCATTTTTTATTATCTCAGCCGTATATTCCCAATTGACTGCCTGCTCAGGGAATATCCCCGTATGCTTGAAACCCATAGTTTTAATATTAAAGCTGAGGTCATTAAAATCTATACTCCAGCTGTCAGGAAGTGTTTTATAAACCTCCCATCTGCCGCCTCCGGTATTTGAACGGATGTATCTTGCATCCGCGTTGTACCAGAGCTTGTTCTTTTTAGGAGTGGACCATATTACCTGAGGATCGGGACGGATAAGAATATATCTTCCCCATCTTTCAAGCCTTTCTCCGTCTGAACAATCTATTAATTCGTAATCCTTCCAGTTATCTGCACTTCTCATTAGATAAGTCTTTCCTTTACTACCTGTGAAATAAGCTCGGCAAGGCGTTCTATCTGAGCCTGATCCTTGCCTTCAAGCATAACTCTGACAAGAGGCTCCGTGCCGGATGCACGGACAAGCACTCTGCCGTTTTCACCCAATTCCTTTTCAGCAGCCTCTATTGCGATCTTAATATCCTTATCGCTTGTGAGTCTGAGCTTTCCGAGCGATGAAACCCTGACATTCTTCAATACCTGAGGATATATTTCTATCTCGTCAGCAAGCTCCTTAAGGGATCTTCCCGTGGTTCTAATAATATTCAGAAGCTGAACCGCACTGAGCTGTCCGTCTCCCGTAGTTGCGTAATCAAGAAAAATAATGTGTCCTGACTGCTCACCGCCGATGTGATATCCCTTTTCAAGCATTCTCTCAAGGACATATCTGTCACCGACCTTTGTCTTTTCGCAGTTTATACCGTTTTCTTCAAAAAACTTGAAAAGTCCCATATTACTCATAACGGTAACAACAGCCGTATTTGCATTAAGTCTTCCCTGCTGCTTCATTGCCTTCGAGCAGATAGCAATGATCTTATCTCCGTCAACGAGCTTACCGTCGGAATCTACACATAAAAGTCTGTCAGCATCTCCGTCAAAGGCAAAGCCTAAATCAAAGCCGTTTTTTCTGACATATTCCTGCAGCACCTCTATATGAGTGGAGCCTGAAGCAGCATTTATATTCTCCCCGTCAGGCTTACAGTTTATCACCGTACACTCTGCACCGAGCCTTCTGAATAATTCATTGGCGGTTTCGGAGGCTGAGCCGTTTGCACAGTCTATTGCTATACGCATACCGTAAAAATGAGCGACTGCGGTATTTTCAATATGATGAATATAATCCTTGACAGCATTTTTTCCCGATGTTATCGATCCAACCTCTCCTCCGACCTTAAGAGGGGGCGGCATTATTTCATCAAGGATTATTGCCTCTATCCTTTCCTCCATATCATCGGGAAGCTTATATCCGTTTGAGCGGAAGATCTTTATTCCGTTATATTCGCAAGGGTTATGTGAAGCGGAGATCATAACACCTGCATCATAAGAATACTCCTTGACAAGAAAAGCCACTGCAGGAGTGGGAACGACGCCGAGCATAAGCACATCACAGCCTACAGAGCAAAAGCCTGCAGCAATTGCGCTTGAAAGCATATCTGCTGATTTTCTCGTATCCGTACCTATAAGCACCTTAAGCTTTTTTGATACTGTATTCTCAGACAGCACCATTGCGGTTGCCCTGCCTATCTTCATTGCAAGCTCACAGCTGATTTCCGTGTTTGCAATACCTCTTGCACCGTCTGTTCCGAATAATCTGCCCAATAGAAAAACTCCTTAATCAGTTATTTCCGGGAATTGGCAATCCCAGATGTACATAGGCGGCATTTGTCACAACTCTTCCTCTCGGAGTTCTTGCGATAAAGCCTGCCTGCATGAGATACGGCTCATAAACATCCTCTATCGTAACAGCTTCCTCGCCGATAGCGGCGGAAAGTGTTTCAAGTCCTACAGGACCGCCGTTATAATTATTGATCATTGTCGTAAGAATGAGTCTGTCTATATTATCAAGTCCCAGCTCATCTATCTCCATTTTTTCAAGGGCAAGCCTTGCATCATCAAGAGTAATACTTCCGGTGCCAAGCACCTCTGAAAAATCTCTGACTCTCTTAAGATAACGGTTTGCAATTCGGGGCGTTCCTCTTGAACGGGAGGCAACCTCTATTGCGGCTTCATCATCGATCTCAATTCCAAGTATCCGTGAGCTTCTTTTTACGATCTCAGAAAGCTGCTCCGGAGAATAAAGCTCAAGACGGAGCACGACACCGAATCTGTCTCTGAGAGGAGCGCTGAGGCTTCCCGCTCTTGTTGTTGCTGCTACAAGCGTGAACTTCTGAAGATCAAGCCTTATTGAACGCGCTGACGGACCCTTACCGATTATTATATCGATCGCATTATCCTCCATTGCCGGATAAAGCACCTCTTCAACGCTTCTTGACAGTCTGTGTATCTCATCTATAAATAATATGTCGCCCTCATTAAGATTAGTAAGAAGTGCGGCAAGATCACCCGGCTTTTCTATCGCAGGTCCTGAGGTAATTCTTATCTGAGAGCCCATAGTATTGGCAATAATGCCTGCAAGCGTGGTTTTACCGAGTCCGGGAGGGCCGTACAAAAGCACATGATCAAGTGCTTCGTTTCTTTTAAGTGCCGCCTCCATATATATACTGAGATTATCTTTTACCTTATCCTGTCCGATATACTCCTGTAGTGTTTTCGGTCTCAGATTTATTTCATAATCGCTTTCCTCTGCTCCGAATTCAGGGGAAGCAAGTCTTAAGGTATCATCATCAAAAGAACTGATAGCCATATTCTATTATCTCCTTGCAAGATTTCTCAGTGCCTGCTTTATAAGCTCCTCTACACTGAGGGAGGGATCAAGTGAGCTGACGGCAGAAGCCGCCTCAGAATGAGTGTAGCCTAATGCCATCAAGGCATTTACAGCCTCCTCAGAATTACCGTTCACGGCTGCAAGCACTGCTGCAGACTGTGACAGTCTTCCCGTATTTATCTCAGAGGGAACGAGCTTTGATACCTTATCCTTAAGCTCTATTATTACTCTCTGGGCTATTTTAGGACCGACACCCTGTGCCTTTGTTATTCCCTTGACATCTCCCGCGGTAATGCTAAGAGCCAGCATTTCGGGAGTGAGCACGGAAAGAATAGCTACTGCGGCTTTGGGACCTACACCCGAAACACTTATCAGCATCTTAAAATACTGAAGCTCCTCACTGTCAGCAAAGCCGAACAGTTCAACTCCGTCCTCTCTGACGGAAAGATGTGTATAAACCGTTGCAACCTCTCCGATATTTCCGAGCTTTCTGAGAGTATTTACAGAAGTAGTAACACTGAATGCCATTCCCTGACAGTCAATCGCTACACTTGATATATCGCTGTAAACTATTTTACCCGTAAGGCTGTAAAACATAATTTTCTCCTTTATCGACGAAGATATACCGAGCCGCTGCAATGAGCATGACATATTGCCATCGCAAGAGCGTCTGCCGTATCGTCAGGCTTGGGAACGGCGCTGAGATTCAGAAGCTGTCTTGTCATCTCCTGCACCTGCTTTTTTTCTGCCCTGCCGTAGCCTACAACACTCTGCTTTACCTGAAGAGGAGTATATTCAAAGCATTCGGCTCCGTTTACCGTTGCGGCAAGCAAAATCACACCTCGTGCCTGAGCAACATCAACCGCTGTCTTTTTATTGGTATTGAAAAACAGCTTTTCTATCGCCATCGCATCGGGCTTATATTTCTGAAACAGATATGTAAGATCCTCATAAATGCATTTAAGTCTTTCATTGAATGCCATTCCTGCGGGAGTGGTTATTGCACCGAAGTCAAGAACCGTAAATCTGTTATTTTCATATCTGATAACACCGAAGCCCACAATGGCATAACCGGGATCTATTCCGAGAATGATCATCCGTTCACCGCTTTACATTATAATTCATTTAAGTATATCACATATTAAAAAAAAGAGCAACTATTTCTTATTATATATTAATATAAAATAAAAAAATATCGGAGAAATGCCACAGGCAAATCTCCGATAAAAATCAAAAATATCAGTCAGATCAGATAACAGTGGTGTCCTCTGTTACTGCTTCGGTAGGCTCCTCTTCTTCAGGACCTGTAACATTAAAGCCGAGATAAGAGGTGAAAATTTCAAAAGCCTTTGTCATTAAATTGACAATATAAGATAATGTGGGAAGAAAAGATTGAAGCATACCCATGATGCCGTCTAATGAAATACCGTCCATAAACAAAACCTATTCAGCGATTGCTGCCTTTCTTTTATTTTTTTTGGATTAAAGCTAATCCCTATGTAATTACTATAGCACAAGGACAAGAAAAATGCAAGATTCTTTTATCCGACAAAAACATCGGTTACTTTTTCTGTTGCTTTTTCTGTTGCTTTTTCTGTTGCTTTTTCTGTTGCTTTTTCTGTTGCTTTTTCTGTTGCACTCTGTTCCGTAGAAGGAGCCTCTGTATTCTTTTCTGTGGTCTGCTCTTGTGTTGCAGCCTCGGTGGGAGCATCTGTTGACTGCTCCGTTGCCTTTTCGGAAGTTGTCTCCTGAGAAGCGGGAGCAGAAGTCTCCGCCTCAGTTACTGCCGCTTCAGTCGTCTCCGCCTCAGTCGTCTCAACCTCAGTTGATGACGGCTGTGAAGCTGTGGTGGAAACAGAAGGTCTGCTTGCAGTAGGAGTATTTACAACCGGAGTGCTGACAATGGGAGGCTTTCTTGTTGTCTCCTCTGCCTGAGTTGCTGCTTCCTCCTCAGTTGTTTCCTCTTCGGTCGTTTCTTCTTCAGAAGTCTCCTCCTCGGATGTGCTTTCTTCAGATGTTTCCTCAACTGTTGTAGTTTCCGCAACAGTTGTTCCTTCAGCCCCTGTTTTCAGAGGAAATTCTCTTACAATAACAAGCGCTACAAGAAGCACGATCGAGAGAACCAATAATGCGCTGAGTGCTATAAGAAGCTTTATTTTAGCTCTGAGGCTTTTTTTTGCGGCTTCTTCCTGTTCATTGACAGTATTCACAACATCATCGGAGCTCTCTTCTGCTACAGAAACAGCTTTTTCGGGCTCAGCCTTTTCTTCGTCTGCTGTCTCATCAACAGCGTCCTTTGTCTCTTCTGCATCTTCTGCCATACCGGAAAATATCTCTTGAGCACTCACAGAAATAGCGGCTGCAATGTCATCAGCTGTTTTTTCTTCTTCAACCAAGTCCGTGCTTTCAGTTTCTGAAGCCGCGGGAGCATCCTCTTCTTTTTCAGACGCATCATTTTTTTCTTGCGTCTGTTCATTATTTTCCTTTTCGGATAAGACTTTTGCCTGTGTTTTGGAAGAATTGACCTCATCACCGTCTGTTGTCTCTTCTTCAGCCGAAGTCTTTTCAGCATTCTCAGTCTGTTCTTTATTCTCTTCGAATTTCTGAGCAAATCCGACGGGAATAATATCCTCTTCTATTGCTGTTTCAAGGATCTTAACAGCAATAACACTGACAGCTGCTTCACCCTCACGGGAAAGAGCAACCTTTGTGATAAGACTTACGATTCTCTTAACAGAGCCGTCAGAAACACGAAGAATATCGTCAATATCCTTTTTTGTAAGCACATCGGAAACACCGGGGCTTACCAACAGAAAAATATCGCCGACACATATATCAGGATAAATACTGCAGCCGAAATCGGCAACGGTATCCTCTACCTTTTCAGTTACTGCCTCCTCCAAGGTATTATTGCGGGATAAATACATAGCTGTCTGAGAGTTACTGACAAGCACTGCCCTTCTGCCTGAGGCATAAAAACACTGAGCAAGCAGATCATTTTCATTCTTATCCATTTTGAGAAGTGCGCTTCTGCAATCCTCAAAATATCCGCTGAAAACACTTCTCGGATCTCTTGCAACGGGGAACTTTTCCGCGCGCTCATTGAGTGCGACAACTGCCGCATCGGCAAAGCCTTCTATTGAGGAAGAAGTCAATGCAAAATACACATTTCCGTTAATTATACCTGAACCCTTGTATCCGTTTTTTATAACATCGCGGGCAAAGACCTTACCGTTTATGTTAACGCTGTCTGTATTAAAAACGGCTGAATTGCGTTTCTGTGTAACTATTGCAGCTTCAACTTTCATAGGCATAACGATTTCCTCCTTAATTATTATCTGCGGCATCGTGTTTACCGCATAGATCTGTCAACAATTCTCTTACATCGCCTGCAAGATACAACGATCCGCAAACGACCAAAGCGTCAAAGCCGTTGATTTTTCCGAAGGCTGTCCTGATACCCTCTGAGGGATCTGATACGGCAAAGCCTTTTGTGCCTGCTCTTATGATCATTTCACAAAGCTCTTCGGCATCCATACTTCTCGGATTTGACGGTTTTACCGTTATTACCTCTTGAAAGCAATCTACAAGTTCAGAGAGGACAACGGATATATCTTTATCTGCCATCATTCCCATGACAGCAATAATTCTTTTATTACCAAGATGGCGCTTCAGCACCTTGCTTAAAGCCCTGACAGAGCCTTCATTGTGAGAGCCGTCAAGAATTACAAGCGGATCACGGGATAATATCTCTGTTCTTGCAGGAATAGAGGCAGAAGATATACCTTCCCTTACGGCATAAAAGCTTATATCGACACCGTTGCTGCGAAGCACATTCACAGCCGTAAGCACCAATGACATATTGTTGAGCTGATGCCTTCCGCTCCAGGGAATCAGAAATGCTCCTTCCTCAGAAGAAACCTCCGTTCCGTAGATATATTCACCCTTGACAGTAAGCATTTTTTCACTGTTCGCTGTATAAAGCGGTGAATTCTTTATTTCTGACTGCTCCTTTATAACCTTCAATACCTGAGAAGGCTGCTCTTCACCCGTTATAACGGGACAGCCCTCCTTGATGATGCCGCACTTTTCAAAGGCGATCTCACCGAGAGTATTACCGAGAATATTAGTGTGATCAAGGGATACGGATACAATAATACTGCACAGAGGCGAGGATATGATATTTGTAGCATCAAATCTTCCGCCGAGTCCTGTTTCAAGAACGACATAGTCACAGCCCTTCTCGGCAAAATACAAAAAGGCGGCGGCCGTCACGGCCTCAAACTCCGTGACAGATATCCCTTCAGAGTGAAGCTTTTCTGTTGCAGCACTTACCTTTTCTGTAACAAAAACAAGGTCCTCACGGGAAATCATTTCCATGTTGTACTGTATTCTTTCTCTGAATTCCAATACATACGGGGATGTATACAGCCCTGTATTATATCCCGCTTTACATAAAACAGAGGCCAGTGCCGTGCAGGTACTTCCCTTTCCGTTAGTACCTGCAACATGTATAAATTTCAGTTTTTTATGCGGAGAGCCGAGCTCGCGGACAAGTCTTTCTATTCGTTCAAGTCCCGGCTTTATTCCGAATCTTTCAAGCGAATGATAAAAATCTACCGCTTCATTAAATGTCATTTTCAGTCAATCCTTAACCGAGTTTTGCAATACTTGCCTTAAGAAGAGCGGCTTTTTCGTTAAGCTTAATCTGATTTGCTTTCTGCTCTTCGATAACCTGCGCAGGAGCCTTTGCAAGGAAGCCCTGATTATTGAGCTTTCCGTTTATCTGGCTGAGCTTCTTTTCAACCTCTTCGAGCTCCTTATTAAGACGCTTTTTCTCTGCTTCAAAGTCAACAAGCTCCGCCATAGGCATATAGATGGTTGCAATATCGGTAACAACGCTTACACTGCCGTCAAGCTCAAATACGCCCTCGTCATCGGAAACAGCAACAAAGGAAGCAGATGCAAGTCTCTGGAAATACTTGGCACCGTCGCTGAAGAGCTCCTGCTCCTTTGTAACGATATCAAGTCTTGCCTTCTTTGAGGGCGGAACATTCATCTCTGCTCTGCGGTTTCTGACAGCTCTTATTGCAGTCATTATATGCTCCATATTTTCCTCACTCTCGGGGAAAACATAGCTTTCATCGTATACGGGCCAGGGAGATACCATAATTGACTCACCGTCATGAGGAAGCGTCTGCCATATCTCCTCTGTAATAAAGGGCATAAAGGGATGAAGAAGCTTGAGAGTGTTACTCATAACATAAACAAGAACTGCTCTTGCGGTCTTCTTAAGCTCTATATCCTCTGAGGAAAGACGGATCTTGCATATTTCAATATACCAGTCACAAAGAATATCCCAGATGAAGTCATAAAGCTTCTGAACTGCAATACCGAGCTCAAATTTATCAAGATTATCTGTAACTTCCTTTACAACAGTATTGAACTTTGTAAGGATCCATTTATCTTCAAGAGCAAGCTTTTCGGGAATATGGGGTGCGGGCTCATTCTCACCGAGATTCATAAGAACGAATCTTGCAGCATTCCAGAGCTTATTAGCAAAGTTACGGCTTGCTTCAACCTTCTCATCAGAGAAACGCATATCATTTCCGGGAGAGTTACCTGTAGCAAGAGTAAATCTCAGTGCATCTGCACCGTATTTATCAATAATTTCAAGGGGATCAATACCGTTACCGAGGGATTTTGACATTTTTCTTCCCTGAGCATCACGCACAAGACCGTGAATAAGAACGGTATCAAAGGGAGCCTTACCCATCTGCTCGCAGGAGGAGAAGATCATTCTTGCAACCCAGAAGAAAATAATATCATAGCCGGTAACAAGAGTATTTGTGGGGAAATAGTGATTAAGCTCATCGGTATTTTCGGGCCAGCCGAGAGTTGAGAAGGGCCAGAGAGCTGAAGAAAACCATGTGTCAAGAGTATCGGGATCCTGAGTAAGCTTATCACTGCCGCACTTATGGCATTTTTCGGGTGCATCCTTGGAAACGATTATCTCACCGCAGTCAGCACAGTACCATGCGGGAATTCTGTGTCCCCACCAGAGCTGACGGGAAATACACCAGTCCTTGATGTTTTCCATCCAATGGAAATATATCTTATCAAATCTTTCGGGTACAAACTTTGTCTCTCCGCTTCTTACAGCTTCTATTGCGGGCTTTGCAAGAGGCTCCATTTTTACGAACCACTGCTTTGAGACCTTGGGCTCAATGGTAGAATGACATCTGTAGCAGGTGCCGACATTATGAGAATAATTCTCAGTCTTTATAAGAGCACCCTCTGCCTCAAGATCGGCTACAATTGCCTTTCTTGCCTGGAATCTGTCCATTCCGCTGTATTTGCCGTAGCCCTCAGCTATATGAGCATCATCCGTAAATGTATCAATAACGGGAAGATCATGACGAAGACCTACTTCAAAGTCATTAGGATCGTGTGCAGGAGTGATCTTAACACAGCCTGTACCGAAGTCCATTTCAACATATTCATCGGCAACGATGGGAATTTCTCTGTGAACAATGGGAAGAATAAGAGTCTTGCCGACAAGATGCTTATATCTCTCGTCATCGGGATGAACAGCTACAGCTGTATCACCGAGCATCGTTTCGGGACGCGTTGTTGCAAGCTCAAGATATCCGCTGCCGTCCTTTAACGGATAGCGCAGATGCCAGAAATGGCCTGCCTGCTCCTCATACTCAACCTCAGCATCTGAAATCGAGGTAAGGCAAACGGGGCACCAGTTAACGATTCTTTCTCCTCTGTAGATAAGGCCTTTTTCATAAAGACGGACAAAAACCTCCTTGACAGCCTTGTTACAGCCTTCGTCAAGGGTAAATCTTTCTCTGTCCCAGTCACAGGAGGAGCCGAGCTTTTTGAGCTGATCAACTATTCTTCCGCCATACTGCTTTTTCCATTCCCATGCTCTTTCAAGGAAGCCCTCTCTTCCGAGATCCTCCTTAGAAATACCCTCTTTTCTCATAGCCTCAACGATTTTTGCCTCAGTTGCAATTGAAGCATGGTCGGTGCCGGGAAGCCATAAGGTATCAAAGCCTGCCATTCTCTTGTAACGGATAAGAATATCCTGAAGAGTATTGTCAAGCGCATGTCCCATATGAAGCTGTCCCGTGATATTGGGAGGGGGAATAACTATTGTGTATGTAGGCTTGTCCATCTCGCATTTTGCGTAAAAATACTTTCCGTCAAGCCAGCTTTTGTAAATTCTGTCCTCTACATTTTTCGGATCGTAGAGCTTTTCAAGTTCTTTACTCATATCAATAACCTCTTTTTTCGGTTTTTCAGTATTTAACCGATATATTGTAACATAAAATCTTCATTTTGTAAATATAATTATGCAAGCAAAAAGCTTTTAAGTGCCGAATATCTTTTATTCTGCTTATTATTTGATGCCATACTGTATATTTTCTCCTCTGTTCCCACAAGAACAAGGATCTTTTTTGCTCTTGTAACACCCGTATAAAGAAGATTACGGTACATAAGCATAGAAGGACAGTCAACTATCGGAATTATAACAACGGGATATTCACTTCCCTGACTTTTATGTATAGTGACTGCATATGCAAGCTCAAGCTCAGACAGATTATCGACGGGATAATCTGCCGCACGGTCATCAAATTCTATCTTCATCGTACCTGCGGCGTAATTGATCTTTTTAAGAATACCGATATCACCGTTGAAAACGCCTTCACCGTCTTCACTGCCCTTTTTCCACGGAATATCGTAATTATTCTTTATCTGCATAACCCTGTCGCCCTCACGAAATATCCTGCCGCCTGAGGTCTTGACCTCACTTTTATGCCTTTCGGGAGGATTAAGAACCGCCTGAAGCCTGCGGTTAAGATTTACGGTTCCGAGATCCCCTTTTCTTGAGGGACAAAGTATCTGAATATCATCAAACGGAGAAAAGCCGTATGCATCGGGAAGGCGTTTGCCGATAAGCTGTAATACAGTATCCGCCGCACTCAGGGAATCCTCTCTTTTTATAAAAAAGAAATCGGAATCATTCACCCCGAGCTTCGGCATCTCGCCTGCCATTATTCTGTGTGCATTCATAACAATAAGGCTTTTTTGAGCCTGTCTGAATATTTCCGTAAGACAGACCACGGGAAGAATGCCCGAGCCGATAAGATCATTAAGCACATTTCCCGGTCCTACCGAGGGAAGCTGATCGGAGTCTCCCACAAGAACGATACGGCAGCCCATAGGAAGAGCATCCAGAAGACTTGCAAAAAGCTCCGTATCGACCATCGACATTTCATCTATTATTATTGCTCCGCACACAAGAGGATTTTCTGCATTTCTTCTGAATACGGGCTTATCCCCGGCATCCCATTCTACCTCGAGCAGGCGGTGTATCGTCTTAGCCTCTCTGGCCGTGACCTCGCTCATACGCTTAGCAGCTCTTCCGGTGGGCGCACATAAAAGCACATCCACCCGTTTTCTTTCAAAAACATCGATTATGCCCTTAACGGCTGTAGTTTTTCCGGTACCGGGGCCGCCTGTAAGAATAAGAAGTCCTTTTGTTGCGGCTGTAATTATTGCCTCTTTTTGCTTTTCGGCATAAAATATTCCGTTGGACTCTTCAATATTCTCTATATCCTTTTCAACCGCCCTTATCATAGACGGCGGAAAGCGGAGAATATTTTTCATTCTGTCGGCAATGGAATTCTCTGCAATATATATTTCGGGAATAAAAAGAAATTCCTCACCGTTCATCTCATAGGACACCAACTGCTTTAAGCTTATAAGTTCATCTATAGCTTCATCCGTGACATCCTTATCTATTCCCAGCAGCTCTCCTGACGGACCTGCCATTTTTCTTCTCGGAATACAGGTATGACCGTTATAAAGATTATGCTTTATTATGTATATGATACCTGCATTATTACGGTATGAGGGCTTCGGAGAAAGTCCCATATCCTTAGAAAGCTTTTCTGCCCTTTCAAAGCTGAAGCCGTTTACCGCTCCGCATAAAATATAAGGATTTTCCTTTATCATAGCCACGGCATTCATACCGAAGTATTTATAAATCGCGGTACATTCAGACGGTGTTATTCCGTAGCTTTCAAGCTCTATCATTATCTTTCTCATAGAATACTGACGGTTGAATTCTGCGGAGATATCAATTGCCTTCTGCTTTGATATCCCGTTTACGGATGCAAGCTTTTCAGGCTCACTTTCAAGCACATCGAAGCTTTTTTCACCAAAGCGTTCAATTATCTTTATTGCTGTTTTCGGTCCGATTCCCTTTATTGCACCTGACGCCAGATATCTGTACAGCTTTGCAGTGGTATCAGGCAACGACCGCTGACAGGAGCTTATCTTGAATTGTCTGCCGAATACCTCATGGGCACCCCAGGTGCCGTAAAGCACAACATCCTCGCCTGCCGCGATTTCCGTGAGCGAACCCACTGCTGTAATTATCTCACCCGAAACATTGACCTCTAAAACCGTAAAGAAATTTGTGGTATTCTGAAAAACAACATTTTCAACCGTACCGCTGATCTTTTCTTCATAATTATAGTCTTCCATACCGATCATTCACTGCCATCGTCATTATCTTCTGTGCCTGACTTGAAAATATATCCGTTACGGTCAAGATATTTCATATCCTTCAGCAGTATACCTATTCCCTTTGCGGCACATTCATCGGGAGAGTCCGCCACAACCGTTTTCAGCTTTGTCCGCCTTTCAATAAAGCTGTCCAGACCGAAAAGCCTTGCACTGCCGCCGGTAAGAATGATTCCTGTATCGGCTATATCACCGCAAAGCTCGGGAGGAGTCTGCTCGAGAACTCTGAGTATACAGGAAAGCACCTCCTCAAGTCTCGGCTTCAGCACTTCAAACACTTCAGTTGAGGTAAGCTCAATTTCTGAGGGAAGTCCGCTTTCAATACTCTTTCCGCATATGACGGCAGCTATCTCATCATTTCTTATTATTGCACCGCCTACGGTATGCTTGATCTCCTCAGCCGTAGGCGCGCCTATCTCTGTCTTATATGTTCTTGCAACATATTCGATAATACTCTTTGTAAGATCATTTCCGCCTATATTCACGGACTCCGAAACTGCGATATTCCCCATAGTGACAACACAGCAGTCGGTCACTCCGCCGCCGATATCACAGACTATTGTCCCCTTAGGCTCTGTAAGGCTTACACCGGCTCCGATTGCGGCCGCAAGCGATTCGTCAACAAAGCATGCCTTTCCTGCGCCTGATGACATAACAACATCAAAAACAGTCTTTTTCTGCAGCGGTGTCACCGTACTCGGCACACACATAAGAATATTAGGCTTAAACACCTTTCCGTAGCAGAGCTTGTTTATACAGCTTCTGAGCATAACACAGGACTGCTCTCTGTCAATAACGATGCCGTCCTTAATGGGATATACGGCAACCATTGAGCCGGGAAGCTTTTCCGCCATTTTCTTTGCACTGTTTCCTATAGCAAGCACCTTGCCCGAATATTTATCGCAAACCATAACAGAGGGCTCACACATAACAATTCCCTTACCGTCTGCAAAAACAGTAAAACTTGACGAACCGAAATCTATACCGATCTTTAGTCCCAGCATTGTGAACACCTCATTTCTAATAATTATGTTATTTTAACATATTGAGAGAATTTTGTCTATACAGATTATAATTTTTTATCTGCAGCTATCGTGCTTTTGCACACATAACAGAGCATATATTTGTTAAAGTATACATTTTTATTTTTTTATTTTGGTTTTTATTCACAACTTTATAAAATTATGTTAATATATAATCCAATATTTATTTAAAGGAGATAATAATATGAGTTTTGAGCATAAGGAATACCGTTTTCCGTCAAACACGGGCATTGCAGACATCTATGTTCAGAGCATTGTCCCTGAAGATAAAATGACGGTCAAGGGCATAATTTCAATAGTACACGGGATGGCTGAGCATTCAGACAGATACAAGGAAATAGCTCAGTATCTGTGCTCACACGGTTATGCCGTTTTTATGCACGACCACGCAGGACACGGTAAATCCGTAAATAACAGTGAGGATCTCGGATTTTTCGGGAAAGATGAAGGAAATGAAAAGATCGTAGATGATGTTAAAGCAGTAACGGAAATTGCAAAAAAAGAGTTTCCTGCTCTCCCCGTGATATTATGGGGACATTCAATGGGCTCTTTTGTGACAAGGCGTTTTATTGCAAAATATCCCGATGTTGCTCTCGGCGCGGTGATCTGCGGTACAAGCGGAGCAAACCCTGCAGCAGGAGCCGGAATTGCTGTTGCAAAAGCGGTTGCCTTCCTTCTTGGTGCACGCCACCGTTCCGCACTTCTTGATACTATGGCATTCGGCACATATAATAAAAAATTCAGCGGAAACACCGGCTTTGAATGGCTTTCCGTAAATGAGGATAACATAAGCACCTATGTGACAGATAAGCTTTGCGGATATAAATTCACCACCTACGGCTTCAAGGATCTTTTTGCCTTACTGCAAAGCGTTTCCGCCAAGAGCTGGTATGAGGCCGTTCCCTCAGATATGCCCCTTTATCTTATAGCAGGTGATATGGATCCTGTAGGTAATTACGGTAAAGGTGTCAATGAAGTTTATAATAAGCTCAAAGAAAGCGGACATAAGAATGTTGCTCTCAAGCTTTATAAAGGGCTTCGCCACGAGATACATAACGAAGCCTGCAGAAACGATGTTCTTGACGATATCATCACATTTGCCGACAGCATCATTAACTGATATATCAAAGTAAGTATTTATTTGCAATTTATAATTCTCTTAAAGCAAAAAAAAAAGCTTATCAGGACAAAATATGCCTGATAAGCTTTTTCGGCTCTATGCTTTTATATCTTGCAGCGAAACAAGAAAACGGCATCGGCGACCGTTTTCGGAGATGGACATATAATCTTTTTACATTATAGGAAGGAATCTCCTATATAATAAAAAAGCGATGCGTCGGCATCGCTTTTTTGCATATTATTCTGATTATTTTTCAAGATAGCCCATAGCTACCCAGCCTGTAACACCGCCGTAGGTGGTCTTACCCCAATACTTTGTATAATTATTTGTGGAAGAAGCATCAAAATATACTTCAACTATAGTAATCTCTGAATTATCGGGGATCTGTGCAATTGATAAAGCATTTACACTGTGACCGTCACGCATATTAAGGTGGGGCTGAGCATCAACAGTATATTTTCCTGTAGAATAAGCAGAGCCTGCTGTGTTTGCGGCAGTAGTCTGTTCGGGAACAGATGCTGCTGTAGTCTGCTCAACGGGTGCGGAGGTTGTCTGCTCAACGGGTGCAGAAGTTGTCTGTTCTGTTGAAGGAGCGGATGTTGTTGATTCCTCACCTGCAACAGTTGTTCCCTCGGGAGCGGTAGTCTGCTCACCGGGAGTTACAATGCTTCCGGAATAAGCATTTGCAAGGTAGATCATAGATACCCAGCCTTCCCAACCGAGATAAACTGTCTTACCCCAATACTGAGCGCCTTCCTCTGCTGTTTCATCATACTTTACTTCAGTAACGGTAACAAGAGTGCCGTTGGGAATGTCCATAAGAATCTCAGCATCCTTTGTTGCATCCTTACGAAGACGGAGATTTCCGTTAGCACCGACATTTACGGTATACTGTCCTGCGGTATACTTTTCTGCGGGAGAAGTGGTTATCTCAACTGCAGTCGAGCTCTCTTCGGGAGCAACGGTAGTTTCCTCGTTGCCTGATCTCGAGCCGAGAAGTAATGATGCGAGAACAACAACTGCCACAAGAGCAAATATAACGGCAACAAGAATGATCTTAACTATTTTTTCGGGATTTTTCTTTTTTCCTTCGTTCTCGACGAGCTCTTCGCCCTCTTCGAAAACTTCATTTTCGTAATTATCGTTCATAACAATACTCCTTATGTATTTTTTGATTGCATACTATATTAACACATCAAGGTATATTTTTTCAAGTATAATTTGTAAGTTCCTGTCAAAGCACATCTTCGTAAGCTATTTTATTGCTCTTAAATGCGTCTGCATCGAAGCATTTGCCCATAATTTTAACGCTCTTGACTAATTTTTTTGTTCTTACGAATTCATTTTTTCCGGGACAGAAGGGGTAAATACCGATATTGGAAAAAACATACCAGAGTGCCATTGAACCGTTATCCTCGTCTCCGGGGAAACCGTCATTTTCAAATGAGAACACTTCCTTACACATTTTTTCCACCCAATACGAGGTCTTATCCACATCTCCGAGCTCGGAATAGATATAAGGAAGATGGAAGCTTGGCTGATTTGAAATTGCACACTGACCGAAATCAACCGCAGCCATCTCCGTCATTTCGTGTATCTCACAGCCATAGCCTGCATTTTCATATGCGGGAGGAGTAGCAAAAAGCTCATCGATCTTCTCAAGAAGCTTATCTGTTCCGCCGTAAAGCATACCGAGTCCCTCCATATCGTGAGGAACTGCAAATGAATTCTGCCATGCTGAGCCTTCCGTATAATCCCTGCCCCAGGCAATAGGATCAAAATCAGGACGGAAGGTACCGTCACGGAATTTTGCACGCATAAAGCCGCTTTCCTTATCAAAGAGGTTCTTATAATTATCGGCTCTCTTTATATATTCTTCATATATCTCATCTTCACCGAGAAGCTTTGCTATGGTTGCAATACACCAGTCACCGTAAGCCGCATCAAGCGTAAGATTTACGCTTTCTCTGTGAGCCTCAATCGGCACATAGCCTAATTTACAGTATTCCTCCGCACCGCTTCTGCCGTAATCGTCATCGGGAGAATTCACATTAGCGTGTTTTATCATACCGTCAAGAGCCTCCTCCATGGTTTTCTTATCCATAATACCCTTGACAGCGGCATCACATAATACAGCATCAATAAGAGTGCTGGGCATACAGCCTCTTTCTCCAATAGAGGGCCAACGGGGCAGCCAGCCGCATTCAAGATAATCATTGACAAAGCCTCGGCACATTTCCTTATATTCATCCTTTGCAACAAGTGCATAGAAGGGATAGCAGGTCCTGTAGGTATCCCAGAAGCCGTTATCCGTATAACGGACGCCGGGAAGCACCTTTCCGCTTGAGGGAGAATAGTGCACTGCTTCTCCGTTTTCATTAATTTCATAGCACTTATGAGGATAAAGAAAAGCTCTGTACATACAGGAATAAAAGGTTTTTATCTGCTTTTCATCATAGGCTTCGATTTCAACTCTTGAAAGATAATCCTCCCAAAGAGCCTCTGCCTCCGTCTTCACATCATCAAAGCTTCTGCCGTCAAGCTCTCTGTTCATATTGAGTTTTGCCTGCTCAAAGCTTATATAAGATGTTGCCACATCCGCACATACCTCAGAGCCCAGCACCTTAAGATGAATTCCCGTCATTTCACCCTCTGTATTATTGGAAACACTTCTGCTGTCATCCGTACCTGCGATATTTTCATCTGCGGAGATCTGCCCTTCCTTAAAGCGTACAACGGTATACATTCTGAAATTTACAGCCTTATCGTCATTGCAGTTTGTCACTATTGCATAGAGCATATTCTCCTCGGGAATAAACCTATAAGAGCAATGATCTCTGAAAGGAAGCACAGAGAACCAGTTATCCTTATCATCATCAAAGGATACTCTGATCTTTCCTCCTCTCTCAGCGGGCACTACTTCAAAAATACTTCTGCTCTTGAGAAAATTCAGCTTCATATATGACGGAGTCATAACCGCTTCATGAGGACGGTAGCCTGACCAGCGGTTTTCATTGAATATGGGCCTTCTCTTCTGAGGCATAAATACTACTGTGCCGTAGTCTGCTATCCAGGGACTCGGCTGATGGGTTATTCTTACTCCCTCAAGACTTCTTGCATCGGGATGAAAAAACCAGCTGCTCTGACTTGAGGTCTGTGCCGCAAAAGCACACATCGCAAAGGGACGCTGAATAAGAGGCAAAGTATTACCGCTTGAAAAACGGTGAACGGATGCACTGCCCTGCTTTATATTTACATAATCTGCAAAACTCATAAATGTCCTTCTTTCAAAAAAGCCCGGAAAAAATACTGTTTTCCGGGCAAATTTTTATAATTCTGATATTATTCTTTGTTTATTTTTATATCATAACCCTTCTGCTCAAGGAAAGGCTTGATACGCTGTGCATGATTGAGAAGTGTGCTTATTGACATATCGTGGTTAAGAGCGTCAATAAGAAGAGAAATGTATTTTGAAAGGTCAACCTCACAGAACCACTCTCTTTCAAGCAGCTCGGGAGTACGGTAAATAAGGTTAGTTGTGAAAACACGGCTGATGTAACCGTTCTCATATGCTTCATCAAATGCCTTAAGACCGTTGCAGAAAAGACCGAATGCACAGCAGACATAGATATTTCTTGCACCCATTGACTTAAGTCTCTTGGCAACATCGATCATTGAATCACCTGATGAAATCATATCATCAACAACGATAACATCCTTATTCTCAACATTTGAGCCTAAGAATTCATGTGCAATAATGGGGTTTCTTCCCTTAACGATCCTTGAATAGTCACGGCGCTTGTAAAACATTCCGAGATCTATTCCGAGAACGGATGAATAATAAACACCTCTGTTTACACCGCCCTCATCGGGAGAAATGATCATAAGATTATCCTTATCGATCTTAAGATCCTCAATATTGTTAACAAGAGCCTTTATCATCTGATAAGTAGTATATACATTTTCAAAGCCCTTGAGAGGGATAGCATTCATCACTCTGGGATCGTGTGCATCGAATGTTATAATATTATCAATGCCGTAGTAATCAAAAAGCTCCTGAAGCATAACTGCACAGTCAAGAGACTCTCTTGCTGTTCTCTTATGCTGTCTGCCTTCATAAAGCATGGGCATAATAACAGTAATTCTTCTTGCCTTTCCTGTTATTGCGGCAATAGCTCTTTTAAGATTTGCATAATGCTCATCGGGAGTATAGGGTACATCCATTCCGTACACTTCATGGGTAACACCGTAATTGAAGCAGTCACAAAGAATAAAAACATCGTAGCCTCTTACGGATTCCTTGAGTGTGCACTTTCCTTCGCCTGTTCCGAATCTGGGAAAAACAGCCTTAAGGATATAAGAATCTCTTTCATAGCCGTTGAAGGCTATAGTATCCTTATGTTCACTTTCTCTTTCATCTCTCCACTGCACGAGATATGAATCAATCTTGTGGGCAAGCTCTTCACAACCGGGAAGTGCTATAATTCCGAGAGAACCTGAGGGAATGGTTGTAAAAGTGTCAGTATAAACCGGCATAAGAAAATCTCCTTTATTTTCCTGATCTTTGCATCCGGTAATCGACCGGATACTATTACTATTTTAACTTATTTTTTATCTTTTGCAATAGTAAATTACAGATTAATACAAAAAAACAAGAAAAAAACTAACATTTTTTGCCGCCTGCTACTGCAAAGGCAGGAGCACATATTTTTCTGAAATTCCGCGACAAAAATATTCTGTCTGCACACTGTGCCTATGAGGTATGGTAAACGATATAGCTTATCAGCAACAAAACACCCATTATCAGCGGCTGATGGGCAATATAGATATAAAGACTCAGTCTTCCTATCTTCTCTGTAAATTTTATTCTGAATCTGAGTATTCTGAGAAGCCTCTCGCTCCTTTTCATGAGCTTCCATAAGAAGAAGCCGAAAAAAAACATAAATATCCAGGGGAAAAGAGGATAATAATCAGAAGAAGCAAAACCGACATAAGGAAAGCCGAAAAATGCGGTAAGCATATTTTTATAAAGCGTCTCGGGAAGAACATAAACAACCAGATCATAATACCCCAAATAACCGTGAGACACCTCAAATGTCAGAAGAAACAGCAAAAAGCTGATAACTGCAAAGGGGATGGGAGGCAGCTTATCCAGGATTTTTTTCAGCGGGAGCATAATGAGTCCCGCAATACCCATAAAGGTCAAAATACCGAAGTAAATGGGCATTTCAGGCAAAACGATAAATGTGACGAGGCTTACAACAAGACCTGCGCAAAACAGCATTCCTATTCTTTTCAGAGGCTTTTTTCCGAAATGTATACATATACCCGAAAGGCATATAAAACAGCAGGCTCCGAAATCTCTGATTATGTTGATGATATCAGCAACTGCAGGATCAGGTGTAACTCCGAAAAACGCAACAATATCAAAAAGGGTATGATAAATTATCATACCCAGAATACATATACCTCTTATAGAATCAAGCAGATACCAACGGTCATTCTGCTCAGCCTTCAAACCCTGTTCCATCTGTAATTCCTTTCAGGAAATTAAGAATATCTGCATAAACCTTTTCATTATCGTCTTCATTAAGTATTTCGTGCCTGTCAGCAGGGTAAAGAAATACTTCAGGCTCAATACCGACATTCACAAGAGCATCTGCAACATCCATAACTCCCTTTCCGAACATACCGATAATATCCTTTGCACCCGATATAAGAAGAACGGGGAAATTTTCAGGAAGCTTTGACGCCCACATAGGATCGCTTGCCTTTACAGCAAGAGTCACAAGCTCCTTTGTAAGAGCAGGCGTAAAGGGGAATCCGCATAAGGGATCCTCTCTGTAGCTGTTACGATTCAACTCACTTCTTGAAATCCAGGACAGATCGTCCTCTCCCTTAAAAAACTTGTTTGTCAGCTTTTCGAACACGGAAACGATCGAAGCGGGAGCGGCAGAATTAACCGCAAGCTTATCCATAAGATGCTTTACGGGATCTTCAAGCATCAGCACGGGCAGAGGAAGCTGTCCGGTGCCGCAGTATACGGCACCGTCAAGTCTGTCAGAGAAAGCGGCTGTATATATCCTTGCAAGGAAAGAGCCCATTGAATGTCCGAATATAATATAAGGTATACCGGGATGACGCTTTGACATTATATTATGTAATGTGTTCATATCACGGACCATATTGGCATGGTCACCGTCATACATAAAACCGAAGCCTTCTTCGGGATCCGCTGTTTTTCCGTGGCCGATATGGTCATTTCCGCATACGACAAAACCGTTTTCTGCAAGAAAGCGTGCAAAATGATCGTATCTTCCGATATGCTCGCATACACCATGAGCTATCTGCACGACGCCGATGGGAGCCGCCTCATCATCCTGCCAGATAAGAGTTCTGACCTTATTTATATTGTTTGAGGAAGTATAATAAGCTTCTTTTCTTATTACAGACAAAGATATCGCCTCCGAAAATTATTTCCAAAGATATACTCTTGTTTCATAAGGTCTTACAGTAAAGCCGTTGCCGACGATACCGCAGGATGAGTAGTTATTGATAACAAGCTCAGCCTTTGAAAGATCAAAGCCCTCGGGAGCCTTGAATTCAACAGCATTTTCATCAAAGGAGCAGACAATAAGAGCCTTCTGATCGTCAAGATGACGGGAATAAACATAAAGGGACTTACTGCTCTTATAATGCTCTTTATATGATCCGTAGATCATAAGGTCATTTTCTTTTCTGAACTTGATAAGCTTACGATAGAAGTTAAGAATTGAATCGGGATCCTTCTCAGCCTCTTCAACATTGATCTCGGTATAGTTGGGATTGATATGGAACCATGCCTTATCTGCAGTTGTGAAGCCGGCATTCTTTTCTGCGCTCCACTGAACGGGAGTTCTTGCGTTGTCACGGGATGCGTACTGTGCAAGCTCCATAGCCTTCTTCGCACCGAGAAGGGACTTTGCAACACCGTAGTTATTAATTGTGGAAACGTCTGTATACTCATTGATGTCATCAAGAGGATTATTGAGCATACCGATCTCCTGTCCCTGATAGATAAAGGGAGTACCGCACTGACACATATACATTACTGCCAGCATCTTAGCACTTTCCTTTCTGTACTTTGTGCTGCCGTAACGGTTGATGATTCTTGGCTGGTCATGGTTTTCAATATAAAGAGCATTCCATGCCTTGCCGTAAAGGTTTTCCTGCCATCTTGTATAAACCTTCTTAAGCTTCTTAAGATTGAACTTTGTCTTAAACCAGCTGTAGAAGAGACAGTCAGCTGCCATATGCTCGAAATGGAACATCATATTAAGCTGCTGATCAGGACCTTCAGTTATGTGCTTAAGAGCGTTTTTGTATGTCATCATGGGTGCCTCGCCGACTGTCATACAGTCATATTTTGCGAGAACATCATTCTTGAATTCTGAAAGATACTCATCAAGGTGAGGACCGTGCATATACTGCTCGAAGCCTGTTGCAACGGGGAACCAATAGGGGCTTGAGGGAAGTCCCTTGGGCTTTGAAATAAATGTGATAACGTCCTCTCTGAAGCCGTCAACACCCATATCAAGCCAATAACGCATAATATCCTTTACTTCTTCACGTACCTTAGGATTATCCATATTAAGATCGGGCTGTTCAACAGCAAAAAGATGAAGATAATACTTATCAAGGCCTTCATCATATTCCCAGGCTCTTCCTGCGAAGGTGGACATCCAGTTATTGGGATAACGCTTTCCGTTCTTGCCCTTGCCCTTATACCAATGATAGTAATTATGGTAAGGATTATCCTCGCCCTTCTTACTCTCAAGGAACCATTCGTGCTGATCTGATGTATGATTAACAACAAGGTCCATTATGACGCGCATTCCTCTTTCGTGTGCGCCGTCAAGAACTGCCTTGAAGTCTTCAAGTGTACCGTATTCAGGCTGGATATTACGGTAATCCGCAATGTCATATCCGTAGTCCTTCTGAGGGGAAACATAAAGAGGTGAGAACCAGATAGCGTCAACTCCGAGGCTCTTTATGTAATCGAGCTTTGAAAGAACGCCCTTAAGGTCGCCTATACCGTCGCCGTTTCCGTCACAGAATGAACGGGGCCATACCTGATATACAGCCATTTCTTTGTACCATGATCTTTTGATTTCTGCCATAATCTATTCCTCCGTTAAATCAATGCTTTTCCTAATTCACCGATATTTTCAAAAGTAACAGTTGCTTTTATTTCCGATTTTTCATACATTTCAGGTGTAGTGACACCGGTATAAACAAGCACAGCCTTCAGACCGTTTTTGGTACCGATCGCAATATCTGTCTCAAGTCTGTCACCTACAAATGCAATTTCTTCTCTTTTACAGCCTATTCTGTTTGTCACATAATCAACAGTGTATGCATAAGGCTTTCCCATTATGATATCGGGCAGTCTTCCCGTTGAACGCTCAAACATTGCCATCATCGAGCCTGTATCCGGCATAAAGCCGTTTTTCAGCGGACAGTTATTATCGGGATGAGTAGCTATATACTCTGCTCCCGCCGCCAGGAAGTTAGCGGCCTTATTGATCTTTTCATAAGTAAGCGTGGTATCAAAGCCAAGCACCACAATATCCGGATTCTCATCCGTCATGGGAATTCCCGCTTTTTTGAAATCTCCCGTAAGATTCTCATTACCTAACAGATATACAGTTTTACCGGGACGGTTTCTCTTAAGGAAATCTATGGTTACATGCGAAGAAATTATAACGCTGCCGTCCTTCGCATCGTAGCCGTATTTTCTCAGCTTAATAAGACACTCCTCTTCATTATGAGAAGAGTTATTTGTAAAGAAGAAAAATCTCTTTCCGCTTTTTTCTGCACATTCTGCAAATTCCTTTGCACCGGGAAGAAGAGAATCTCCCAGATAAAATGTGCCGTCCATATCCACGATAAAGCATTTTATATCCGATAAAACATCAAGACAACTCATTTTCTCACCTTTTATCAAATATAGTTACATTAATAATAGATTAAAATGCATAAAAATGCAATAGCAAAAATCATTTAATTGTCTTAAAATATCAAAAAGAAAAAAATCTCTTGATTTTCAGTCTGCTTTATGATAACATATCAAGGATCAAACGCAATGAACAAGAGAGTAGGTTTTCATTTTCCGTCTTCAGAGAAGACTGTCACGGCTGAAAGCAGTCCGACGGCAAGAATTCCGAAGTTCACTTGGGAGCGGTGTGCTGAACCCTTACGGCAGTAGGCGGCAACGGAATTATCCCCGTTACAGGATTGCAGAGTGTTTATTCCCGACGGGAATAAAAATCAGGGTGGTACCGCGAAGATTCGTCCTTCGTCCCTATACGGGACGGAGGCTATTTTTTTTGAAAGGAAGAAACAAAAAATGAAGGCACAGCTTGAAGCAATCAAAAATCAGGCACTTGAAGCTCTTTCCGAAGTCAATGATCTTGCTTGTCTTGATGCACTGAGAGTTAAGTATCTCGGCAAAAAAGGTGAACTTACGGCAATACTCAAGCAGATGGGTAAGCTTACCCCCGAAGAAAGACCTGTTATCGGTCAATTGGCAAATGAAGTCAGAGCTGCCATTGAAAATGTTATTGAAGAAACAGAGAATAAGCTTAAGAGTGAGGCAAAGAAGCAGCAGCTTCTCAATGAAACTCTTGATGTTACAATGCCCGGCAGCAAAAATACGATCGGTCACAGACATCCTCTCTCCATCGTACTCGATGAGGTTAAGGAGATCTTCATCGGAATGGGCTTTAAGATCGCAACCGGTCCCGAGATCGAATGGGATTACTATAACTTTGAAGCACTTAATATTCCCGAAGGACATCCCGCAAGAGATACACAGGATACATTCTATATTACAGAAAAGATGCTTCTCAGAACACAGACATCTCCCTGTCAGATAAGATATATGGAAAACAATAAGCCTCCTATCAGAATGATAGCTCCCGGCAGAGTTTTCCGTTCAGACCCCGTTGATGCAACACACTCCCCCGTTTTCCATCAGATCGAAGGTCTTGTTGTTGATAAGAATATCACAATGGCAGACCTTAAGGGAAATCTTCTTACTCTTGCTAAGAAGCTTTACGGCGAGGACACAGCTATAAGACTTCGTCCCCACCACTTCCCCTTCACAGAGCCATCCTGCGAAATTGACGTTTCCTGCTTCCGTTGCGGCGGCAAGGGCTGTCCCATGTGTAAGGGCGAGGGTTGGATCGAGATCCTCGGTGCAGGCATGGTACATCCCAAGGTTCTTGAAAGAGGCGGCATCGATCCCGAGGAATACAGCGGCTTTGCATTCGGTCTCGGCGTTGAAAGACTTGCTATGTTCCGTTTCTCAGTTGATGATATGCGTCATTACTTTGACAATGATGTAAGATTTCTTGAACAGTTTTAAGGAGGTGCAGGAAAATGGATTTATCAAGAAAATGGTTGCTTGACTATGTTGATGTTTCAGATATCAGCGATAAAGAATTTGCAGATGCAATGACACTTTCAGGCTCAAAGGTTGAGTGCTATGAAAAAGAAGGCCACGGACTTTCAAATATTGTTGTAGGTAAGATTCTCTCTCTTGAAAAGCATCCCGATTCAGACCATATGTGGATTTGTATGGTAGATACAGGTGAAGAGGAGCCTACACAGATAGTTACCGGTGCACAGAATCTTTCTGTCGACGATTTCGTTCCTGCAGCTCTCGACAACTCCGTCGTTGCAGGCGATAAGAAGATCAAAAAGGGCAAGCTCAGAGGTGTTCTCAGCTGCGGAATGCTCTGCTCCGTTGCAGAACTCGGCCTTACCCTTCACGATTTCCCTTATGCCATTGAAGACGGCATCTTCATTCTCGGCGATGACTGTCAGAAGGTTCCGGGAATGGACATAAAGGAAGCTATAGGTCTTAATGATACCGTTACGGAATTTGAGATCACTCCCAACCGTCCCGACTGTCTTTCTGTTACAGGTCTTGCAAGAGAGGCTGCCGTAACCTTTGGAAGAAAGCTCACTCTTCCCTCAAACGAATATAAAACTGCAGGCGGAGATGTAAGAGACCATCTTCATTCCGTTACAATAGAGGCTCCCGACAAGTGCTACAGATATGCAGGTGCAGTTGTAAAGAATGTCAGAATAAAAACCTCTCCCCTCTGGCTCAGAGAGCGTCTTCGTGCTTCAGGCGTTCGCCCCATCAACAATATCGTTGATATAACAAACTTTGTTATGCTTGAATACGGTCAGCCTATGCACGCATTTGACCTGAGATATCTTGACGGCGGCAAGGTCATCGTAAGAAATGCAAAGGACGGAGAAAAGATTACAACTCTTGACGCTCAGGAAAGAACTCTTACTCCCGATATGCTTGTTATTGCCGATGAGAATAAGCCCGTTGCCGTTGCAGGCGTTATGGGCGGAGAATTCTCCGGCATTATGGATGATACAAATGCCATTGTTTTCGAATCCGCTTGCTTCAACGGTCCTTCTGTCAGAATCACCGCAAAGAAGCTCGGCATGAGAACAGAGGCCTCTGCAAGATTTGAAAAGGGACTTGATTCAGACGGCTGTCTCACTTCCCTTAAAAGAGCTCTTCAGCTTGTTGAGATGCTTGATGCAGGTGATATCGTCGAAGGTATTATTGATGAATATCCCGAGCCCAAGACTCAGACGGTCCTTGACTTCTGCCCCGACTGGATAAATGAATTCATAGGTATCGATGTTTCTGCTGACGAGCAGCAGAAGATACTTGAAGCTCTTGATTTTGAAGTAAAGGACGGCAAGGTATATGTTCCCTCCTTCAGACTTGATGTTGAGCACAAGGCTGATCTTTCAGAGGAAATAGCAAGATTCTACGGCTTTGACAAGATCGCAACACACTTCCTTACAGGTGAAGCAGACGGCGGCTTCAGTGACGAGCAGAAATTTGAGAATCTTATGGTAAATACAGTGCTTTCACTGGGCTTCACAGAGATCTGCACTTATTCATTTATGAGCCCCAAGGCTTATGATAAGATCTGCCTTCCCGAGAATTCTCCCCTCAGAAACAGCGTTGTTATAACAAATCCTCTCGGTGAAGATACAAGCATTATGAGAACTACATCTCTTGCTTCTATGATGGAGATCCTTGCAAGAAACTATAACAACAGAAATCTTGCAGTAAATCTTTTTGAAAACGCAACCGTTTACACTCCTAACGGCAGTGAGCAGCTTCCCTCCGAAACAAAAATGCTTACTCTCGGAATGTACGGCAACTGTGATTACTTCACTCTCAAGGGCAAGGTAGAAAAAATACTTGAGACAGCAGGCGTTTATGAATACGATGTAGAGCCTGTCCGTGACAATGTATCCTATCATCCGGGCCGAACTGCAGAGATTCTTGTTGACGGAAAGCGTCTTGCCCTTTTAGGTGAGATACATCCCGATGTTCTTGAAAATTACTCTGTAGGAACAAAGGTTTATGTAGCTGAGATCAACTTCGATATGCTTTATGAGATAAAGAACACTCTGAGACTTTACAAGCAGCTTCCCAAGTATCCTGCTCTTACACGTGACCTTGCTTTTGTTTGCGACAGAGATATGCCTGTACTCAGACTGGAAAAGCTTATGAAGAAGGCCGCAGGTAAGAACCTTGAACACATTGAGCTCTTTGACGTTTATCAGGGCGGAAATATTGCTTTCGACAAGAAGAGCGTTGCTTTCAGCCTTAGACTGAGAGCCGCTGACAGAACTCTCACTGATGAAGAGGCAGATTCAGCAGTAAAGAAAATAATTAAGGCTCTTTCTGAGATCGGTGCAGTTCTCAGAAGCTAAAATCAATTTTATCAGCAGAAAGACGTTTCAGTCTTCTGCTGATTTTTCATTATATAGGAATTACTGTACCTGATGTAAAAAAGCATCATATCATCTGCATCTCCTTAAAATAATTTTCAGAAATATATTTAATAAAATATTTTTAATTTTCCCCTTGTATTTTCATTTGCAATTGGTTATAATGAAAAAATAGATGTGGTATTATATTATCGGAGGTGTTCTCATGAGCGGCAACACAAAACCCATTACAATAGGAAAAAACAATGAAGAGGATATCAGACAGGTCATCAAGGCTGTTTATGACGCTCTCAATGAAAAAGGCTATGATCCCATAAGTCAGATAGTCGGTTATCTCCTTACAGAAGATCCCACATATATCACAACTCATAATAATGCCCGCATACTTATCAGAAGAGTAGATCGCTTTGAGCTTCTCCAGATCTTATTAAGAGATTATATCAATGCGGACAATTCCTGATATCGGAACAAGAAAGGAATAGAAAATGGCTAAAAAAGAATTTCTCACTTATAAAGGTTATCCCCTTGTAAGAAGCGGCAAGACCATATATTACGGTAATGCTTACGATCCCTTTATCATTATGATACAGATCGCAACGACCCGTATGCAGGGGGACATTGAAATTGCAGATAAGGTACTTATTCAGCTTCTCAATACCGATCCTGATATCCGTCCCAGAGAAAGGATAGTAAAGAAGAGCGAAAAGAAGGGACTTTATGCAGCAATGGATATTGCCGCAATATGGCTTGAAAGAGCAAACAATCCTAAATCATAAAAGCCTTAACGGAATTTTTTGTATATCAAAGAATTCCGTTATTTTTTTCTGTATATCAATAAACACCTGCATCTGCAAAGCCCGAAGACAGAAAGCTGAAGCAGAATGCCTTTTACTCATCTCATTTCTGCAAATATTACTCATATCGTGTCACCTTCAAGTTTCAGGCATTTTCACTGTTTTTCTTGGATGATTTTTATGTAATTCAACTAATAATATAAATAAAATGCAAATTATCATTATTATAATGTAATTGACACAATGACATTATAATGATAAAATAAATTAAAAAAGTATCGGAAAAGCGGTGAATATTTTGAGAAATATCGGAATCAACATATCCCCCGATGTTATATACGGTGCAAAAAATTTTATTGACTGTGTAGCAGATAACAGTTTTAACAGCGTTTTCACCTGCGGAAATGATGAAGCTTTTATTTCATTTGTAAGCAGCTGCTGTGCTAAGAACGGTCTGACTTATGAGACTCTTCATGCACCTTTTAAGGGAATAAACGGACTGTGGTTTGAGGAAAGCGGTCAGAGCGTCGCAAATACCCTTATAAGATCTATTGACCTTGCAAGCGAATACGGAATAGAAATAATCATATCTCATCTGAGCTCAGGCGATAACTGTCCTACCGTTACGGACGCAGGCTTAAAATATTTCGATAAGGTCGTAGAATATGCGGCAAAAAAGAACATTGTAATTGCAGTAGAAAACCAGAGGAAGCTTGGCAACATCTCGGTCATTCTTGAAAAATACGATCAGAACACGCCCGTGCAGTTTTGCTGGGATGTCGGACACGAGAAGTGCTTTGCCCACGGCAGAGAATATATGCCTCTTTTCGGTGACAGATGCATAACAACACATATTCACGATAACAATATGAGATATAACGGCGATGAGCATCTTATACCCTTTGACGGTCAGATCGATTTCAGAAGGACCGCTGAGCTTCTTAACAGGTACAATTATAAGGGAACGCTGATGCTTGAGCTTGATCTTCCGAATGAGAACTCCGACAAATACAGAGAGCTTTCTCTTGCTCAATTCGTACAAAAAGCCTTTGCGGCTGTTAACAGATTAAATATAATTTCAGAATAATGAGAGGTAGAAAAGAAATGATCGAACTTCGCAAAAAAGAAAACTGTGCATTTGATATGATCGCCCTCGGTGAAGTGATGCTCCGTCTTGATCCCGGTGATACAAGAATAAGAACGACTCGTTCCTTCAGAGCCTGGGAAGGCGGCGGAGAATATAATGTAGCAAGAGGTCTTCGCCGTTGCTTCGGCTTTAAGACAGCTGTTGTAACTGCATTTGCAGATAACGATGTCGGCAGACTTATTGAGGACTTTATTCTTCAGGGCGGTGTTGATACCTCATTTATCAAGTGGGTTCCCTATGACGGCATCGGCAGAAGCGTCAGAAACGGTCTTAATTTTACAGAAAGAGGCTACGGCATCAGAGGTGCAAACGGCGTATCCGACAGAGGAAACACAGCTGTTTCTCAGTTAAAGCCCGGTGATATTGATTGGGACTACATTTTCGGCACACTCGGCGTGCGTTGGCTTCATACAGGAGGTATTTTTGCAGCTCTTTCGGAAAGCACTGCCGAAGTCGTTATTGAAGCTGTAAAGGCTGCAAAAAAATACGGTACAATAGTTTCCTATGATCTTAACTACCGTCCTTCCCTCTGGAAGACGATAGGCGGCAAGGAAAAGGCACAGGAGGTAAATAAAGCTATTGCACCCTATGTTGATGTTATGATCGGAAATGAAGAGGATTTCACTGCCTGTCTCGGCTTTGAAATTGAAGGCAATGACGAAAACCTCAAGGAGCTGAACATTGACGGCTACAAGAAGATGCTTGCAGAGGTAACAAAGGTTTATCCTAACTTCAAGGTAATTGCAACCACGCTCAGAACAGTACGATCTGCATCAATAAATGATTGGAGTGCTATGGTTTATTCCGAAGGCGAGGTTTTCAAGGGAATGGAGCTTCCCGCCCTTGAGATATATGACAGAGTCGGCGGCGGAGATTCATTTGCATCAGGCCTTATTTACGGTCTTATGACATATGACGATGCAAAGATCGCAGTAAACTACGGTATTGCTCACGGTGCTCTTGCAATGACAACACCCGGCGATACTTCCACGGCAGTTCTTAAAGAAGTAGAAAATATAGTCAAAGGCGGCAGCGCCAGAGTAAACAGATAAGGAGAATGCGCATATGAAAATGACCTTTCGTTGGTACGGTCCGAACGACAGTATCTCACTTGAAAAGATCAAGCAGATTCCCGGTATGACAGGCGTAGTTACGGCTGTATATGACACACCCGTAGGCAATGTCTGGAGCAGAGAAACGATCGCTGCCCTCAAAAAGCAGTGTGACGAAGCAGGCCTTGAGATGGAGGTCATCGAATCAGTCCCTGTTCACGAGGATATAAAGCTCGGCAGAGGCAACCGCGACACATATATTGAGAATTATTGTGAGAATATCAGAAGACTGGCTGAAGTCGGAGTAAAATGCATCTGCTATAACTTTATGCCTGTATTTGACTGGCTCAGAACAAATCTCAAAACTCAGGCAGAGGACGGCTCAAACAGTCTTTCATATAATCACGAGGAAATAATGAGCCTTGATCCGAAGAACCTTTCTCTTCCCGGCTGGGATGAAAGCTATACTGCAGATGAGCTTAATGCTCTTCTTGAAAGCTACAAGGATATTTCACACGAGCAGCTCTTTGATAACCTTGTATATTTCCTTAAGAAAATAATCCCCGTCTGCAACGAGGTCGGCATCAATATGGCTATACACCCCGATGATCCGCCGTGGGATGTTTTCGGACTTCCGAGAATCATCTCCTGCAAGGAGGATTATGAAAGACTCTTTGCGGCAGTGCCCGATGCCACAAACGGTATCACCTTCTGCACAGGCTCACTCGGCGCAGGAAGAAATAATGACCTCATAGCAATGGCATATGAATACTCAAAGAGAAATAAAATACATTTTGCACATATCAGAAACATAGCTTACTCAAATGAGCTTGATTTCAGAGAAACAGCTCATCTTACAGAGGCAGGAAGCCTTGACATCTACTCAATTGTAAAAGCTCTTGTTGAGGGCGGCTTTACAGAGTATGTCCGTCCGGACCACGGAAGAAATATCTGGGGCGAATCAGGAAAGCCCGGCTACGGTCTTTTCGACAGAGCATTAGGTGCTTGCTATATCAACGGATTATTTGAAGCTATAGAAAAAGGAGCAAAATAAAATGAAACTTCCCTTTAATGTTGATCTTTCGGAAAAAGTTGTGGCACTTACGGGAGCCGGCGGTGCTATTATCAGTCAGTTTGCAGAAGCTATGGCACTCTGCGGTGCTAAGGTTGCCCTTCTTGATATAAACTATGAAGCAGCAAAAGCAGTTGCAGACAGAATCGGCGAAAACGCAATTGCGGTTGAAACAAATGCTCTCTCAAAGGACTCCCTTAAAAACGCAAAGGCCGTTATTAACGAAAAATTCGGCAAGGTTAATTTCCTTATAAACGGTGCAGGCGGAAACAATCCCAAGGCGACAACAGATAACGAGTATATGACTCCCGATATCGGCGAGGAGGTCAAGACATTCTTTGATCTTGATGAAGCAGGACTTAAGTTTGTTTTCGACCTCAATATCACCTCCGCCTTCCTTACCACTCAGGTTTTTGCTGAAGATATGCTCACTACAGGCGGCAATATTATCAACATCTCCTCAATGAATGCTTATCATCCTCTTACAAAGATTCCCGCATATTCAGCTGCAAAGGCAGGTATCTCAAACTTCACAGAATGGCTTGCCGTACACTTTGCACCTATGGGCATCCGCTGTAATGCTATTGCTCCCGGCTTCTTTGTAGGCAATCAGAACAGAGGTCTTCTCTTTGATAAGGACGGCAATCCCACTCCCAGATCAAACAAGATTCTTGCAGGCACACCTATGGGAAGATTCGGCGATGTAAGTGAGCTCGTAGGCTCTCTGCTTTTCCTCAGTGATGACAATGCAAGCGGTTTTATCACAGGTATCGTAATTCCCGTTGACGGTGGCTTCAATGCCTACAGCGGTGTTTAAGAGGTAATGAAAATGAATACAAATGAATTTATAAGCCAATATAAGGTCGTACCCGTTGTTGTTTTTAACACTCTCGACGAAGTACGTCCCAAGCTTTCAGCAATGGTAAAGGGCGGTCTTCCCATTGCCGAGATCACATACAGAACAGCATGTGCAGGAGACGCCATAAGAATTGCGATAGAAGAATTCCCCGAAATGCTTGTCGGCGCAGGTACCGTTATCAACAAGGCACAGGCAGAGGAAGCAATTTCTCTCGGTGCAAAATTTATCGTGTCCCCCGGCTTTTCCGAAGAGGTTGCAGAATACTGCAATAAAAAGGATATACCCTACCTCGGCGGATGCGTTACTCCTACAGAGGTTATGACAGCTATATCATACGGCTGTAAAATAATCAAATTCTTCCCCTGCTCAAACTACGGCGGACTTCCCACAATGAAGGCTCTTGCTGCAGCATTTCCGCAGGTCACCTTCCTTCCCACAGGAGGTATTTCGGATGCAAATCTTGCAGAATATCTTAAATGGGAAAAGATATTCGCAGTAGGCGGCAGCTGGATGATGAAGGGCACCCCCGATGAGATAGCTCAGAAGTGTAAGGAAGCAGTTGAAATTGCAAAAAGCGTAAACTGAATAATGCTTTACCCGTGTACCGTTTCAGTCGGCACACGGGTATTTTTCATTTTCACAACAAATCCGCTTCTTAAGGAAGTTTTCGCCTCTTCACAAAAAAAACTGAAGATTCAGATAATGCTCCTGAATCGTTTGCTTATCCTTTATTAATAAACCGGTCAAAAAGAAAAAGAGAGACGCTCAGGTCTCTCTTAAAAACATTCTTATTTGGCTGCAACTGCTCTTGTCATTATGATAACCGAGCCGTCTGCCTTTGTAAGAGTAAGAGTATCACCCTTGAGCTCATACTTATAAACCACAGGAGCTTGGTTTACAGTCTTTTCTATAGCTAAATTATCCTCATAAACAGACCATTTCATCTCAAGAGGAATAAGATCACCTGTAAGCTCACCGGGAGCTGTACCTGTACCGTCTGCGTTAAATACATATGTTCTTTCGGTTACGATACCTAAAACCGTTTCCGTGTATGTCCATTTGCCCGCGATCTTTTCTTCAACGGGAGTACATGCAGAAAATGCAGTTACAAGTACAAGAACGATAAGAGCCACACTTAATATTTTTTTCATATAAACTCTCCTTTCTGAAATTTACTTTCATTGATATTATATTAAAAAACTTTTCTTAAATCAATATTAATTTTTCTTTTCGCTGTATTTTTCAGCCTGTAAACGGAACATATATGCATACTTACCGTTTTTCTTCAAAAGCTCCTCGTGAGTACCGTGCTCAGCTATCATTCCGTTTTCCAGCATAAATATCTCATCTGCCATAACAGTTGTGGAAAGACGGTGGGAAATAAAAATAACAGTCTTGTCCTCCGCAGCCTTTGCCATTGACTGATTGAGAGAATACTCAGCTACGGGATCAAGGTTTGCACTGGGCTCATCAAGAACGGCAAATGCACAGTCCTTATAGAAGGCTCTTGCAATGGCAATTTTCTGCGCCTCGCCTCCCGACAGAGATATTCCGTCCTCATCAAATTCTCTGAGAAGCATTGTATCCGTGCCCTTTTCAAGCTCTCTGTCAAAGCTTGAAGCATCAAGGGAACGCTTGACTTTCTTCTCATCATGAGAATCATTCATTGAAACATTTTCTCCGAGAGTTGCGCCGAAAATTGAGAAATCCTGAAAAACAGCGGCAAAATTCTCGTGATATGTTTTTATATCCCAGTCTCTGATATCCTTTCCGCCTACGGTTATCCTGCCCTCTGTTACATCATAAAGCCTTAAAAGCAAATTGGTAAGAGTTGTCTTTCCCGCACCGTTATAGCCTACAAGGGCGATCTTTTTATAAGGAGATATCTCGAGATCGATATTTTTTAATACATATTTTTCCGTTCCGGGATACTTGAAGGATACATTTTCGAATTTTATAGTCACAGGCTTTTTGAATACCGTAAGATCTGTTCCGTTTACGATCTTTTCCTTGGCATTCATAAACTTTTTGAATTTTTCCACATAAAGACCGTTTTCACGGAATGAAATAGCAAACCAGCTGGTTATTGCAAAAACACTGTTGCTTATTGATGCCGCACCGTTAAAGGTAGCAGCGAAATCACCTAAGCCCACTTCCTTTGTGACAATAGCCTTATATCCCATAAAAAGCGTTATCCCGAGGTAAATAAGAAGTGTCATCGGCAAGGATTCCTGGCAGAAATAAAGCCTCCACTGTTTTGAAAGATACGGTGAAATTGTCTTTAATCTGTCAAAAATATTGTCATTATATCTTCTTTCGATCATTCTGCCTGCACCGGAAAGACGCAGTTCCTTTGCATAATCCCCCAAATAAAAAACACGGCTGAAATAAAGATTTTTTCTGTCAAGAGGAGTCATTGCCTCTGTACGCTCAACATTGACCTTAGCAATAAGCCGACCTATAGGAGTCATTATTGCGACGCAAACTGCTACAAATAAAAGGCACATAGGATCAATCGTTACGATAACGGTACCGATAGTCAGCACTCCTACAATATTTGTAAGTATATCCTGAGTATTTGACAGCACTGCATATGCTCTTTCATTCATTGATGTCATTGCAAGCACAAGGTCATTATAATACTCGGGATTATCATATGCCTCATAGTCCATCTTAGCAGCTTTTTCGTATATTGTCTTATAAATACTGAAATAAAGCTTTTCCTTTTGCTTCGGAAGGGAAACCTCATAAAACAGTGTTGTACAAAGATTTGTAATAACAACAAAGACGACAAATGCCGCAAGAGCTATTGCCACTCTGTAAAAGTCCTTACCCTCGGTAACAACATCTATTATGTATTTTAATAAAACAACATTTGATAATGTCCACGGCAGGTTTGCAAGCACATCAAAAAAGAGATAGCCGAAAAGCATATAAGGGGTATGCTGACCGATAAAACGCAGCATAAATATGTAATTTTTAAGTGATCCGCTTTTTTCTTTCTTATCAGTCTTCATACTCCCCCTCCTCTCTGTAGCCTGATGCCTGAAGGGTAAACATATCGCAGTATTCTTTTCCGTTAGCCATAAGCTGCTCGTGATCTCCCTGCTCCGTAAGTCTTCCCTTTGAAAAAACAAGGATATTATCGGAACGGGTAGCGCTTGAAAGACGGTGGGAAATATAAATTACTGTCTTTCCTTTTGTACCCTCAAGAAGAGCATCATACATTTTACTCTCTGCTACGGGATCAAGTGCTGACGAGGGCTCATCAAGCACGGCGATATCAAAATCGCGGGCAAAAAGCCTTGATATGGTGACCTTCTGCGTTTCACCGCCTGACAGTAAAACACCCTCATTGTCAAATTCCTTTGTAAGAAGAGAGTTTTCTTTATTCTTCAAAGCACCGATCTTGTCATAAACACCCGCCATTTTAAGGGCATTTACGGCAACAACGGAATTCTCTTCATTTATTTCCTCAGTAAGCACATTCTCCGCAACCGTCATGGCAAAGACCTTATAATCCTGAAATACGCTTGCGAATTTTTCTCTGTATTTTATAACATCATATTCCTTTATATTGATACCGTTATAAAGAATCTCACCCTCAGTAACATCATAAAGCCTCATAAGCAGCTTTGAAAGAGTGGTCTTTCCCGCACCGTTATGACCTACGACCGCAACGGTCTCACCCTTTTTTATTCTGAAGGAAATATTTTTCAGTATATAATCGGAATCCTCCTTATATCTGAATGAGACATTTCTGAATTCAAGCTCCCTGAATTCCTCAGGTATCAGTCCGCCGCTTTTTATTTTAGGCTCATACTGCAGAAATTCTCTGAGATTCTGCACCCACAGACAGTGCTTTTGCTGCATAGCAAAATAATGGGCAAGATGATTTAATTTATTACGGCAGGTAGTTATGGCTGAAAGAAGCACCGAAAACTCTGAAATCGGAAGATCTCCGCTTACCATAAGTCTGTAGCAGCCATAAATAAAACCGCCCGAAACAGGGATTATTTCCGCAAAATAATCAGAAATGACCTCAAGAAGAGCTATACGCCAGCCGTATTTTTTTATCATTTCAATGTTTTTATTGATGGCATAGCGGAATCTCTTATCCATTACGGCAAAGATATTTGTGGTCTTTATCTCCTTTGCAAAATCCTTGAGAAGTATCGTCCTTCTTATATAATCCTTCTGACGCTCATAAGGCGTCATTGCCTTATCCTTTTCAAGCTCAACATTGTTCTTGAATACCCTGAAGGCTATGACAACAACGGGACAAACGATAAATATCAGCAAAAACGGATCTATTGAAATAAGATAGGACACAAGAAAAATAAAGCTGATAACAGAACCGATGGTCCAGGCAGAGCCTTCAATTATTCTCTTGAAGCCGCCTTTATCCACGACCCAGGTTGCACGGTTATATTTATCAAAAAAGTCCGGATCCTCGTAGCAGCCCAATTCTACCTCCTGAGCTTTCTTGAAGATAAGGCTGTTTATGTAGCTTTCGCATTTGATCTCAAATTTTATTCTGACAGTATATACATCAATATATGCTATAAGATCTATAAGCAGCTTTCCTAAAACAATAAGGCACATTCTGAGGGCAAATTCCCCGAAGGTACCGTTCCCTTCAATTAACGAAAGTGCCGTTTCAAGAAACATAACATTTACAACAACCGAGTAATAAATATTTTCAGAAATATACGAAAAATATATTATAAGCAATGACAAGGGGGCACATTTAAAAGCACAGCCTAACATAAAGGCTGTGTTTTTCAGCACATATGCCTTTTGCCTTATTTTCTTTGTTTTTTCCTTTTTCATTTTTCTCTCCTCGCCGGATTTATTATTAAGAATTTTATATTAAAAAAAACATATTGTCAATCCGCACCGCACTTTTGATTAAAAAAAATACAGAAATGTATTGACATATCACTACTACAAGTGTAGTATATAATTAGTTACTACAATTGTAGGAGGAAGATTTATGAAGATCACTGAAAAGGAATGGACTGTCCTCGAGGTCTTATGGAAAAACGAAAAGGCAGAGCTGGGACAGATCACGGAATCCCTCAAAAAAGAAAACGGCTGGTCAATAAATACAACGCATACATACCTTACAAGAATGGAAGCAAAGGGAATCGTAAGCATTGACAAAGAAACGGTACCCCATACTTATCATGCTGCTGTTTCAAAGGATGAGTGTCTCAGACGCGAAAGAAAAAGCTTTCTTCACAGGGTATACAGAGGCTCTGCGGGAGATCTTATCACCGCATTTCTCAAGGAAGAAAAAATATCCGCGGAGGAAGTTGAGAAACTCAAGAGATTATTAGAAGAAATGGAGGTATAGCTATGACAGATATATATGATTTTCTTCTTCATACACTCTCTGTTTCTTTTATTGCAATATTTATACTTATACTGAAAAGGATATTCAAAAGAAGCCTTCCGCCCTTATGGCAGTTCGCTATGTGGCTTCCCTGTGCCGTATTATTTGTAATTCCGATAAATATATCCTCATATCTGTCGCTTTTTACCGAAACAGTAAAAACAATTCTCGGTGATACGGTTTCTCTTACAAGGCCCGCATTCTTTTTTCCGTTGATAAGCCTCGAAAGGCCGCAGGATCTGTCTGACATACTGTTTTTGGCTTATTGTGCGGGAGTTCTGATTCTTGGGATAAAATATACGGTGTCATCAACAAGGCTCAGAAAAATGCTGAAGCACTGTCCCGAAGCAACCGAAGAAAACCGCAAGGCGATAAATGATGTATGCGCAAAATATTCACTCAGTTCCTGCAAAGCCGTAACCCTCAACGGGATCCCCGCTCCTTTTATAAGCGGTATTCTGAAACCCATATTGATACTTCCCGAAAGCAGAGTGGACGAGAAGATAATTCTTCACGAATTACTGCATCTTAAATACAAGGATGTATTATGGGGAGCTGTCATTGCTCTTTTCAGGTGCATTCATTGGTGCAACCCTGTATTAAGATACTGTCTCAACGAAATGGGAAATGACATTGAGCAACTTTGTGATTCACGAACTCTTGAGCGCCTCTCAGGTGAGGACAGGCGTGAATACGGAAATCTACTGCTTTCTCTGGCAAACGATAAATATGCTTCCCTTCCCGGTACCACATCTATAGCAAACGGCGGGAAAAATATTCGCAGGCGCATTGAAAGCATCGTTAGCTTCAAGCTGTTCCCCACGGAAAATGCAATCATCTCAATATGCATAATTGCCCTTATACTGTCTACGCTTTGTCTGCCACAGTTTAGTGCATCAATTCCGGATAAGCTTGCAAAAATTTCCGATGCTTCAGAGCTCAATGTTGCTTTTTCAGCGGCAAGAAGCTATTATTGCACAACACCCAAGGGGGCAATTGATGCTTATGCATATTCAATATATCATAACAACGGTATTTACAGAGCTATAGCATCACCTCTTTCAGAGCATAACGGTATAAGAAATAGTGTATCAGAAAGCCTCAGAGAAAAGAATTCCTCCTTTTATGAGGATGAGCTTGACGGCTCCCCTCTTTACAGCGATGAGCATTATATTTATAATCTTCAAAAAAATGATGACGGCAGTTATTCCGCATTGCTTGTCCTTCTGATGTATCATCACGACTCTGATAATGAGTCTGATAAAAAAATAGCTTATCAGAAGCTCAGAGTCTATGAAGAAGATTCCCGTTGGGTAGTTACGCCCGAAAGTGATTTTGAGTACCTTGTAACCTATGAAATGGGGCTTCCGCAATACGGTTGCAGATACCTGCCCTCATATACCTATACCGCCGAAACAGAGCTTTTTACGGTAAAAATACATTATCAGCTCTGCTTTTCCGCTGAGGATCTTCTTAATTTCAGCAAGCCTCTTCTTAATTCAACATTTAACACTGTTTCGGTAAGCAGCTTTACCGAATGCATTTATAAGGGCGAAGAAAATGCAAAAACAGACATCAGACAATTAGGCATTGCCGCTCAGAGCTTTGACGGAAAAAAGGATTTTGAGATCACGGCTAAGCCGACAGCCGGAGACTTTACAAGCACATCAAGTGACGGCAGAATAACAGCCTCTGAAACACTGGACTATGATTGGGGCAATACCGTGAATATGGCTCAGCACGGGCACACAACAAATTACAAAAAGAATAAGAGCTATCTTCCTGAGCATATTTTCGCCTCGCTATATGTAAACGGGGAACTTTATGAAGAGATAATACTTGAAAGAGAGAAATAATAATGCAGAATAATATAAGTAAAAGCATATCAAAAATCGCCTGGGGCTTCATTTTTGTTCTCATTCACATAAACATAGGCACAGTTGATATTCTCCCTGATTTTGTAGGTTATATCTTTATGCTTTCAGCAATAAACGAGCTTACCGCTGAAAGTAAAACTATCAGTCAGCTTAAGCCTTTCGGCATGATCCTTGCCGTATGGAACACGGTGACATGGATACTGAAGATCTTTTCATACGGCATCACAGTGCTGACCTTTATAAATATTCTCGGTGTTATCATCAATATTTATTTTACCTTCAGACTTCTGACGGAATGCAGTATGATAGCAAAAAAATATCAGGCTGAAAATGAGGCACTTGACAAAAAAATTATAAGGAACAGAAACATATTTACCGTAACAATAACATTATGTGAGATTATTTCACACTTTGCATTTGTAATTTTCGGATATGAACAAGATGCCATGCTGTATATGTCCCTTATCCTCGGATTTGTTGCTCTCATTGTTATGCTTATGACAGTATCAGCCTTATTCAGTCTTTCAAAGGCTATACGGGAAAGGCCTGCAGAAACGGATAATCCCGTATATGATGATACTCAATCAACATATAGCATAGAGGAAGAAACGGAAAATACCGACGAATAAAAAAGTATTCTGTTTCACCCCACCGTCCCCCAATCTTGGGGGCGAAAAGGTGTTTCTTGTTATAAGCTAAATTGCTCACATTGCGAGCAATTTCCTATATAATAAAAAAAGCTGACCGGAACGAAAAATCCGGTCAGCTTTTTTCATATGATTATTATTAAAAATACAACAAAAGCAACACCTGCTATGAATTTCAGAAGCGGATGCCGTCTTGTAAACGGAAGCTTTTCGAGAGTGAGAAAAAGCAAAAAGAAAACAGCAAAAAGTATGAACGGCATCAGAAACTGCAAGCCCTTCCCGAAAAACAGGAAAAACACTATAAGGCTTACAAGCAAGCCGTAAGAAATAAAAAGTGCGGTGATCTTTACGGATCTCAGAAGCTCGTTTTTCATTGCATTACCCTCTCTTTTATGAATCGGGCAGTCTTTTCTTTTACAAAGACAGAACCGAGGAAATCATTATGCCCTATTTCGGGAGTTTTAATAAAGGTGCAATTATCGCCGAATTTATCCGCAAGCTCACTTGAAGATAAATAAGGTATCAGTTCATCCTTTTCAGAAGCAAGAATAAGAGTATCCTCCTTGACTGAAGATGCATATTCTTTACTTTTTATATTGAAGGATATAAGCCTTTCCAACGGACCGTGAAAAATATCAATAATATTATTATAAAGATCATTTCCGTCGGAATACGGAGCATAAAGAATCAGCGCATCCAAGTCTCTTTGGGATGCAAGATATACGGCAGGGCCTGTGCCAACGGAATATCCGAGAGCGATTATTCTATCCGTCCTTTTTTGCAGCTCATCGAAGGCCTCCAGAGAAAACCGAAGCAGTGCCTCGTCTGAGCAATTACCTTCGCTTTTGCCGTATGCGGGATAATCGAAAACTGCAAAATTACAGCCGCTGAAGGCTGAATTTTTATAATTCTTTATAAGTGCATTCATTCTTGTTGCGGCAGTTTCGTAATTTCCGTAAAAGTAAAGCACGGTGGGAGCGGATTTTCCCGCAGCGTTATAAAACCATCCGCTTATAATACCGTTTTCGCCTTCAAAGAAAATTTCCTCTGCTATATTTTCATTGCGAAGCTCAGCATCTGCTTTCTCGTCAAAATGAGGCTGTAATATTATAGCTGAAGAAAAACAGTACACAACAGCAGCAGAAAACAAAGAAAAATTCAGAACAAAAAGAAGTATTATCTTAACTCCTCTCAATACTGCATTTTTGCTGCGGATAGTAAGAAGAATGGCGATTTCTGCAAAAAAAGCTATGCCGGCTGCAATCAGAAGTCCTGAGGGAATATGCGAAAAACGCTTATTTTCAGAAATCCATACCAATATAACGGCAGCAGAAGCAAGAGACGAAAAAATCAAAAGCCGCAAAATATCGGTCTTCTTTTTCTCCGACATTTGATCACCTCATCCGAATATTGAAAGAATAAGTCTTTTAAGCTCATCATCGCTGAAGGGTCTCGGATACCCTACCACCTTTGCCTCATCCTGAGCGCGTCTTGTAATTTCATCAATATCCTCTACATTAAACGAAATATCCGAAGGTCTGATGCCGAAGAAGTCTATAAATTCACTGAGCTTTTCGATAAAGATAAGAGAGAGCTCTTCCCGTGACATATCTCCGGAGCCAAAGCCGCAGAATCTTGAAATTTCCGCAAGCCCTTCACTGCCGTAAGGAAGATAAGCCTTTAATACGGGGACTATACATACTGAAACCGCAAGTCCGTGAGGAATATGATAAAATTCTCCGAGACGGTGAGCAATTGCGTGAATATAGCCTGTGCTTATTCTCCTGAATGAAATTCCCGCGTTAAATGCCGCATTCTGAAGAGTCTCACGGGCTTTTATATCTGAAGGCTCTGCAAAGGCAACAGGAAGGTTTTCAAGTATATCCTTAATAACTCCGGGAGCCAGCATCGCATCCTCGGGGAAGGAAGAAGCAAACAAGCTGATATAGCTTTCTATTGCGTGAGATAAGGCATCTATACCCGTATATGCCGTGCTCAAGGAAGGCACCGTGACAGTAAGCCCGGGATCAAGCAAAACTGTATCGGGAAGATATTTATCACTTACAAAGGGACGCTTTTTATTTTCGTCCTCTTCCGTTGCAACGGCAAAGAATGTGACCTCTGAGCCCGTACCCGCCGTAGTAGGCACTAAAATAAGCGGAACATTCATTTTTGCATCACATTCAAGCTTACATATATCATCAATAACACGGTCAAGATTATTAGCTCTCAGAGATACGATCTTTGCGCTATCAAGCACCGAGCCACCGCCGATACCGACAACACAGTCACAGCCGTTTTCTACAAAAAGAGCGAGTGCATCATCTGTATTGCCGACAGTAGGCTCCCCGAAAATCTTATCAAAGATCACAGGTTCTTCCAAAAAGTCAAGAGACGCCTTTATCATGCTGAAGGAACAAGCATTCGGTAATGTTATCAACAGAGGCTTTTTTACACCGAGAAGATCAAGCTCATTTTTAAGCTCTGCAATCTTTCCTATTCCTCTTATGACTCTGCTGTCCTTGACAGAGGCATTTTTAAGAACGCCTAAGGTAAGCTTCTGTATGGGATTCAATACTCCGCCCGTTTTTCTCATAGGCTTCAGAGCAACGGGATCAAAGCTTAAGCACTGACCTTTTGTATTATCGCAGGAAACGGTAAGATAGCCTTTATCAGGCTCACTCCAGCAAAAGCCTGTTTCCTGAAGTCTTGAAAGGGTAAATTCATTATGCATGGGCACATTCTGCGATCTGCCCGATATTATCATATAAAACAGATATACATGAATATCTCTGTCAGCGGTATTTGCAAAGGCGGTCTCTATCATCTCTGTTACGGATGCATATCTGTAGGATACACCAAGACGCTCAAACATATCTCTTGCGGCAAGGAAATTATGATTATACATATGATATATCTCATTGGTACGCTGCAAAAGAGAAAGTCTGACAAAAGCATCCGCACACTCGTCAACCGCAGTAAGATCCATCGGATACTTATCCATATTATCGTGATAAATACCAAGCTTCAGCATCGCGTGAAGTCGGCGCAAAAAGCCGTTATCCGCAGAATTACTCTGAAATTTTCCGTCCGATGCGCGCCAGGTAAGATTACCTATACGGTAAATATTTGACCGCAGTCCCCTGCGCCTTGCAGCAATAACAGCTTCCTCGGCACGGTATTTACTGTGAATATAAACATTATCTCTGTAATGCTGTCCGATATTAAGTATATGCTCGTCAAATTCTGCATTTTTATATGTCTGACGGACAGTTGCTGCTCCGTGAAGACTTACAGTAGATGTATGCTGCATAACGGCATCGGCATCAAGACAGAATTCGATAACATTTTTCGTTCCGTCAACATTTGTTCTTCTGAGATCTGCATAATCTCCCGCGTGGTGAACATTCGCCGCAACATGATACACAACATCAGTTTCTTTTATAAGCTTGCTGTAATCCTTCTCTGAAAGCCCAAGCTTCTTTTCTTCGATATTTCCAATAACAGTATAAACATCCGAAAGATCAAGCTCACCGAAATAATAACCTATCTGAGCCATCAGCTTTTTTTCACTTCTGACAAGGCAATAGACCTTTATTCCTGCATCGATCAGATACTTAAGGATATGTATACCCAAAAATCCTGTTGCGCCCGTAAGCAGGGCGGTTTTATATTTTCCTGAGACTGTACCCTTGCCTTCAGTTTCCTTTATAATCTCATTTATACCGTCTATGCCCTCATCCTCAGTGTCATCAACATCTGCAATCTTCTTTGCCAATGCATAAAGGAAGGGATTGTCATAAACCGTCTGAGGCTTTATATTGAGAGATACGGAAAGCTCGACCGCATTAAGAGAATCTCCGCCGATTGCAAAGAAGTTATCTGTCATACTGACCTCGGAAAGTCCCAGAAGCTCCTTCACGGCAGAGGCAACGCGTTTTTCCTCTTCCGTCTTCGGCATCACCGCCTCAGGCTTCTTTACCGCACCGTGAGTACCCCTTTTTATCTTTGAAGAGGCTGTTCTTTCAAAGGGTGTTTCTCTGATTATATAAGCGGATACCCGCTGAAAGCTTGCAAGCTTGGAATTGACACGAGCAAGCATTTCAAGCACGGCAGCATCAATATCAGTTATATTATTCTCTGCAATATATGTTTTATTCGGGAAGATCTCAGCATAAACAGCACCGTTTTCACCGAAGCATACTACCTCCTGCACAAGAGGCTCGAATGAAAATCTATCCTCAAGCATTTCGGCAGAAACATTTTCACCGTTATCAAGCAGTATAAGATTTTTGCATCTGCCCGTTATATAAAGAAAACCGTCTTCATCAAAATGTCCCACATCGCCTGTATGAAGATATCCGTCCTCGGTAAATGCCTCTTTTGTTGCCTCGGGATTCTTATAATAGCCCTGCATAACGCTGGGGCCCTTTACAAGTATCTCCCCGTCAACGATTTTTACATCCATACAGGGAATAGGCTTTCCTACAGAGCCGTGACGGAAGCAGCCGACAGCATTATTTGCAATTACGGGAGAGCATTCTGTCATTCCGTAACCGTTCAGCACAAGCACACCCGTTGCATTGAATCTTTCATTAACAGCGGCATCAAGAGGAGCGCCGCCTGAAATAATATCTATTATATTACCGCCGAGAAATTCCTGCACTGCTTCATTCTCCGTCATATCAGGCTTTGAAGCGGCGTATTTAATTGCCCCATTCATAAGATTTTTGATTATCTGAGGCACAGCAATGATGCTGTCAGGCTTGAACAGACGAAGATCAGATACTATATTCGCAAGGCTGTCATTGACAAGCACGGTTTTTCCGCGGCAGATACTTTTTGTTATATTCGCAGTAAAGCAAAAGCCGTGATATATAGGAAGACAGCAAAATACTCTCATGGACGGGCAGGCTGTATGAACACTTGTTGCTCCGTACACAAGATTTCGGTGAGAAAGCATAACCCCCTTGGGAAAGCCTGTCGTACCTGATGTAAACATAATGGCACAGGTATCATCCGCATTTGGCTCACTGTCATATTTTCCCTCATACTTTTCTAATATGTCAGAAAAATTGAGCACACCTTCGTCGTCTGCCTTATCATCAACCGAAACAAAAAGCTTTATTCCCTGCAGTCTGTCCTTTACTTCCTTATAAAGTGCTTTGCTTTTCTCATCAAATACAAAAACATCAACATCCGCAAACTCCATAAAACGGCAATTCATATCAACGGTTTCAGCAGTTGCAAGAGGTACGGCAATACTGCTTGTTGCAACCGTTCCGAAATAAGATACAAGCCAGCCGTAGCTTGTCGGACCGATTATTGCAACATGTGCGCCTACAAGTCCTTTTTGTTTCAGCATATTACTGAAAGCATCGCAATCCTTCTGAAATTCAGTATATGTTTTTGCTTCGATACCTCCCGGGACCTTATATCTGATAAAATCGGTCTCAGGGAAATTTTCGGCGGCATAATCCACCATATGTTTCAGATTTCTCAGTTTTGTAAGATCATCTAAAAGCATATTCTCAGCTTCCTTCAAAATTTATATAATATATTTTAACATATTATTCATAAATTGCAATAAACAAATTGTTGCATTTTCGTTGCATTTATAGTTTAGAAGCAAATCTGCAGGCCCTTATATATGCTTCTGTAAAATATTCCTGCAGAGAAAGTCTTTTATACTTATCATTTTCGTGTCTGCCCGGCTTTGAATTCCTGTTAAGCTCAAATGTGAGTATTCCTTTATAGCCGCACTTATTAAGCCTTATTGCAAGCTCATCCCAATCCCTGATACCGTCAAAGGGCAGAAGATGAAGATCATCGTGCCAGAATATCTTACCGTTAAGATCCTTAATGCCGAGATTGTCATTAAGGTGCGTTGCAATAAGCCTGTCTCCCCATTTTTCAAGAAGATTTTTTGAAAAGTTATAACACATCTCATGACCTGAATCAAGACAGAAGCCTACATTCGGACGGTCAGAGAAATTCTCAAGAAGAGCATTAAGATACTCCTCCCCTTCAGTGTTCTCAAATGCTATGTTGACACCGCATTTTTCCGCTTCACTGATCAGCTTTTCATAGCGTTCAAGACCTCTTTCGGTAATATCCACAATACCGTCAAAGCCGATATAACAATGGGATATCATAAGACCGATATCATTATCACTGCAGGTGTGTATGCAATCAACTATATCCTTATATGCCTTTTCAGCTGCCGCTTCGTCATCTCTCCATAAATCAGCCACTCCCCCGAAGGGCGCATGCACGGACTGATATATCATTCCGCTGTCTCTTGCAATCTTCGCCCATTCTTCAAAAGGAAAATCTCTGGACCATCCGGTAAAAAACGCCTCAAAGCCCGTATCTCTGAGCATAATTATCTGATCTTCAACCAAAACATCCTCATCAGCAAAAACATTCATTCCTAAAAGCCTGCGATACATAACATAAACCTCACTGATAAATAATAATATTATTATTTTAACATAACGCATACTTAATTACAACAGACAAGAAATCAATATTCCTCACAAAATTGTTGACATACAAAAAAAGATTTGCTATAATTACAAGGCTACAAAATTAATAATCCGGGGTGTGGCACAGTTTGGTAGTGCGCTTGGTTCGGGACCAAGAGGTCGTGGGTTCGAATCCCGTCACTCCGACCATAGAAGAAGCCTTATATATCAACGAGTTGTGTGGTATATAGGGCTTCTTTGTTTTTTGCTCAAAAATAACTTTTCTAACAAATTTCTAACACAATTCAATCTTAAATGTATCTGACATAGATTTTGCAATGCTCTCTTTCCTTGTAATATCAAGGTGAGCATATATGTTAGCAGTCGTTCTTATATCGGCATGTCCAAGCCATTCTTGAACATCTTTGAGTGTAAAACCTTTAGAAATCAACAAACTTGCACAAGAGTGTCTTAAATCGTGAAAACGAATATGCGGTAAATCATATTTTTTAAGCAGTTTTTGAAACTTCTTTGTCACATAATCAGGCAAATACGGTCTGCCGTCATCCCACTTAAAGATGTATTCATTATTGTTGTAAGCAGAGCCAAAAAGCATTCTGTTTGCATTTTCTTTTTCTTTGAGTTTTAACAATAAACACTCGACCTCATTCATTAATGGAAATGATCTGTAGCTCGAATTTGTTTTAGTTGAGTCTTTTTCCACCAATTGAGTACAACACACAACAGTATGTTTAATAGTAATTGTTTTATTTTCAAAGTTTACACTATCCCATTTAAGACCTAAAACTTCACTTCTTCGCAATCCGTAAACAACAGTAATATACAAGAGAGCATATATATCTTCATCTTTAATTCTGCTAAAAAACTCGGTAATTTGAGTTTCTGAATAGAACTGTGGTTCTCTTCTTTGCATTTTTGGAAGTACAACATACTCACAAGGATTTTTTGCTATCAAATCATTTTTTATTGCTTCTTTTATAACCAATTGAATAATAAGTTTATGTGTTTTCATTGTCTTTGGAGAAAGACCGCCTTTACCATTCAATTTGCCATTTTCACTTTTTATATTTATGTATTCTTGTATGTTTTCTCTGTTCAGATTACATAGTTTTATGTTCTTGTTTTCAAAATATGGGATAATTTGAGAATTTGCTACAATCGCATAACCTTGATATGTTATTTCATCAACAGACAATTTAACCGAATTTAGCCAAAGTTTGATATATTCACTAAAAAGTATTTCACTTTGAGATATATTTGTTGTTTTTTCATATGTCTGCAATGTATCTCTCAAAAACTTCTCAGCCTTTTTCTTATTATTCTTTTCTTCAAGACCTGTTGCAATCCATTTTTGTTTTCTTTTACCATTACTGTCGGTAAGATTTATAACAGCATAATATTTGCCATTTTTTATTTGTAGGCTTCCCGTCATATTACTTCTCCTTTCTTTTAACAGAAACCTATCATTACAAACTAAATTAACGATATTTTTCAACGAAATCAACTAAATATACTTTTGGTATTAAATATTTTCTTCCAAGTTTTATACTTTTAATTACATTCAATTTTAATAATTCATAAGCAGTATTTTTTCCTAAACATAAGGCACTACAAACATCTTCAACAGTCAATACATCACTGAAATTTTCAAACATATATACACCGCCTATCTATTTTTAATACAGTATATTTGCGGTGATTCTTCAATTTTTACGATATTATTTTCATTATCAGAAAAAGGTAAATCCGTGTTTTTTTCAAATTTAATTATTTTGTTTATTCTCCGGACAAAAGCATTCCAACTTTCCGGCTCATTTCTCTGTATTTCTCTATATTGTTCATTAAACGGAATATTGCTTATAATAAATACTTTTGTAAAACTTGCACTCTTATCAGAATATCGGCACGGCAACTCAATCGGATATCCGTCAAGATACTGCAACATATCTTTAAGAGATAAAGAACTGCGAAATTCATCCAAAAGTAAAACATCTTGATATTTATAATTATCAAACGGATGATTATAATTTGTGACTTTGCATACATTCTCATATCCAAATGTTTCCATTACTGACCGAGTTTTGCCCGTGCCAGTTTCACCGTAAATATAAACAACTTCAATATTACGCCATTTATTATTGAAATTTTCAGAAAGAATTATTTGTCTTGTTTCCTCAATACAATGTATTTTTGTCATATAAGACGGATATTGTTTTACAATATCTGATGTTGAAACACCGTCTTGAATTAACTGTAATACTTCATCAGAAATCTTGCAATTCTTTGCACTCTTGCTCAACGGCATATCTCCGTATTCTTCAAAAGTTTCAATCAGATTTGTTTCTTTTTTCTTACTGTCAAGATAAGCACCTTCTTTTCGTATATAATCACGATTCTGTTCAGCAGTGCCTTGTGCCGCTTCAATATGTGCAACGGGAAATCTGCTTTTGACTGTATCAAAAGAAACGGCATTTTCAAACTGCATAAAAAGATGAATGTGCGGTGTTCCTTGCTCTCCGATTTCGTCACAAAAACAAAAATAAAGATATTTGTGGCTTTGTATTATTTCTTTGATTTTTTCGTGTGTGAAACCATAATCAAGGGGATTGTTAATTGTAATTTGCCATTTACGGCTTCGATTTGTGCCCATGTCAAGCACCTCCTTAATATAATATTGAATGATAAATTACACAAAAACACAAGTTATGCAAAAGGGTAATACTAACCTTTTGCTTGTGCAGTTGTGGAGTGACTCCCCTAAAAAGACCCCTTTTTTAGGGGAGTTATCACTTTCTCACTTCCGCAATACTGCAACAACTTACTATTATGTTAATTGCAACTTACATTTCAGTTATCATAATAACACCACAAAAACAAAATGTCAACAACAAAATAACATTTTTGTGATTTACTATTTACAATTTTGTTATCATATGTTATTATTGCTACGAGGTGTGATGTGATGGCTTATACTGTTTTACTTAATAACATGATAAACGAAAGCGGTTTATCAGTTAAAGAAATCGCAAAAAGATGTAATCAGTACGGTGTAAAAATTACGGCTTCATATATAAGCACATTAAAAAATGATACAAATAACCGCACTCCGTCGGACGAGGTATCAAGAGCAATTGCTAAAGCCTGTAATTTTGAGGATGAAAATGCACTTATTCTTGAAGCATATATAGACAATGCCCCCGAGGAATTTAAAGGAGTAATTGACTTCATCAGAGACACTACTTTATATACTGTTTTCGGCTTGTTTGAAAATAGTTTTCCGAAAGAAATTATCGATAAAGCAAAAGAAGATTTTAAAGCAATGCCCCTATACAAAATAGTACAAATGATGAACCAAGATAGAAATAGAATAATTGAAAAAGGCTTCGGAGTAATGAATTATACATCAATTTCAACAGATGATGAATTAACAATAAAACAAGAAATTTCAACTCTGCCATTTTTTGATGTTGATGATGATTCAATGTTTCCAATATTACCTAAAGGAAGTAAAGTATCATTAGAGCATTATGAAATAAAAGCAATAAAAGACGGCGATATTGTAGCACTCGGAGAAAAAGAAACCAAAAATATATACTACAGAAAAATTGCTTTTTTGGATGATGAACACACAAAATTTATGTTATATCCGCTAAATACAAACTATCCAACAGAAAAATTATCAATTACTGATGTTATCATTATCGGAAAAGTTAAAAATGTTACAACAGAACTAAAATAAAAAAAGATTTTTACTTGAGAGCGTCAACCGATAGTTTTTATCAGAATATCCGCAGTTTACAACATTTTTTTGTGGAACAGCAAGTTTCCCACAAAAAAACATTGAAAACTGCTACTGCTTCGAAGTGCTTCGCACTGCTACGCAGTTTAAACATTCCTATCCTGAAAAAAGGGGAGAAAAAGACAAAATGCCTTTTCTCTCCCCTTTTTTTGATTAAACTATAGGTTGACTGCAATAATCAGACTTACTGCAAAATTTTAACTTTTCTACATCAAAATATACTTTGCTAATTTTTTGTAATGATAGGTTCAATTTATTTCTAACATTTTTTCTAACATAATATAAAAACACATAAAAATATTTTTGTTTACGAATAAAAGATAACTTCTAAAATCCCAACAATATCAATGTTTGTCAAGATTTAATAAACTCTAATAATGAATAGAATTTCACATTCGGGACCAAGAGGTCGTGGGTTCGAATCCCGTCACTCCGACCATAGTGAGTATTCATAACACAAGTGAATACTCACTTTTCTTTTTTACATTTCCTCTAAGTTTAAATTGTTATGTATCGAGCAGGTTTTGAGCCTGCTCTTTTTTGTTATGCCGTGAGGTATTCAACGGCTACACCTTGTCTTGCTTCAAGGACTATATTCTCCTCTTTAACAGGATTTTCAATAACGCCGATAAAGCGGTAGTGTATTACAATCCTCTGTGTTTTGTTCTTTCCCTTGCCCTCAATAGAATGGACTTCAATTTTTTCAATCAGTTCGTTTAAGAGTGCAGGTGTTAGTGTTTCCATCTGCATAAACTTACGAACCGCCAATGTGAATTGCTCTTTGCTTGTTCGCAGGTTTTCTATCTCTGAAAGCTCTTCTTGGTATTGCCTGATTTTTAGTTTCAGCTCGTCACGCTCTGTTTCATACTTCTGTGAGAGCTGCATAAAGCTTTCCTCATTGACAATACCGTTGATGTGCTTTTCAAAGAGCTTTTCATACATCACAGCAATCTCTTTGGTTCTTGCAACAGATTTATCAATACTGCTTTCAAGAAACTTCTGCTGATTGAGTATGCTTTTGTTGGTCTTTGCTTCAAGAATATCGGCAAACGCTTCTTCATCTTCAATGAGAAAGCTTGCAAGACTTCTGAGCTCAAGCATCACAATCTGTTCCAAGGAATCAGCTCTGACATAATGTGTGCCCTCACAAGTGCCTCTGCGACCTTTGTAATTGGAACACATAAAATACTTGATGTCAGTATTCGGATGATTTACATTGAACCATAAAGGACTTCCGCAATCGGCACAGTATAACAATCCGCAGAACATATTCTTTTCAGCGTGTTCGGGATTAGGTGCTCTGCGTTTCCCTTTTGCTTTCATCTTCTGAACTGTTTCAAAAGTGTCTCTGTCAATTATAGGCTCGTGAACATTTTTGAAAATCTTCCAATTCTCTTCGGGATTCTGAAGTCTTTTCTTGTTCTTGAAGTTCTTTGAGTAAGTTTTGAAGTTGATAACGTCACCGCAGTATTCCTGTTGACAGAGAATTTTCTGTACTGTTGTCTTACACCACTTGTATGGGTCAGGCTGTGTTTTCTTACCGCCCTTGTTAAGGCCTTTACTCTGCCAATATGCCATCGGTATCATTACTTTGTTTTCCTGAAGTATTCGTGCAATTGTTTCATTACCTTTACCCTCAATACACATTGCAAAGATACTTTTGACCACTTCCGCAGCTTCGGTATCAACAATCCACTTCTTTTTATTCTGCGGGTCTTTCATATACCCGTAAGGCGGTTGAGATAACGGCTCACCGAGATTACCACGAATTCTGTGTGAACTCCTGACTTTTCTTTCCAGAGCACAACATCAGGTTCATAGCTGTCAATGATTTGGTTGACAGTAATGACGGTGATA
>JAFSGH010000072.1 GCA_017440965.1 Clostridia bacterium
AGAGTGCGAAATCTCTTATGCTTCCAATAGCGCAGGAGGGGAGAAAAACAGTCCGGTGGACTGTTTTTCGTTGGGAACCCTCGCCGGGGGTTCCCAAGTGCGAAGCACAAAATGATTAAAGTGAGTAATATGATTCCCCAATTTTCCGTGAAGAACCTTTTATTTTATGTAATGCTTCTATCATTAAAGAAAAAATAAACTCCCCGTCACAGAATGAAGGGGAGCCTGAAAAGTAAAATTTTCAATTAGTCCTGAACGGGAGCTTCTACGGGGCAAGCGTCTGCGCAAGCGCCGCATTCAATGCAAACGTCCTCATCGATAACATAGATATCGCCTTCAGAAATAGCCTCAACGGGGCATTCTGCAGCACAAGCACCGCAAGCGATGCAAGCATCTGTAATTTTGTATGACATAACTGTTTCCTCCTTCTATGTTTTTCTTCATTGTAACACATAATACGAAAAATTCAATATGTTTTTAAAAATTTTTCGTTTACTTTTAAATTATTCAATATCCTTCAAGGCAGCGATTTCTTCTCTGTTAAGTCTTATCTGTGCATCCTTGATGATCTTCACATCTCTGCGGTTATATTTACCGGGAGCGGCATCGGGATTACGGTCAAGACGGACCTTCAGCATACCCGTAAGAAGATTATTGTCAACTACCTCTCCTCTGCCGTCGGGAGTTTCAACTATAGCACCGACCTTGGGAGTTATCTTCAGAAGATGCTCATAAGCGGACTGCTCATATTTAAGACAGCACATAAGCCTTCCGCAGGTGCCGCTGATCTTTACGGGATTGAGGGAAAGCCCCTGCTCCTTAGCCATTTTTATGGAAACAGGCTGGAAATCGTGGAGGAATTCCTTACAGCAGAAGCCTCTTCCGCAGATACCCAGACCTCCAAGCATCTTTGCCTCGTCTCTGACACCTATCTGTCTTAATTCTATTCTTACCTTGAAGATCGCGGCAAGACTCTTTACAAGCTCTCTGAAATCCACTCTTTCGGGAGCAGTATAGAAGAACAGCACCTTGGCTCCGTCAAAGGTATATTCAACATCGATAAGATGCATATCAAGTCCGAACTGAGCAATCTTTTCCTCGCAGATTGCAAATGCCTTCTTTTCCTTTTCCTTGTTTCTTGCAACATTCTTTATATCCTCTTCAGTTGCAACACGGATAATGCTCTTAAGGGGCTTTACGAGGATCTCCTCATCGACCTCCTTGTTTGCCACGGCACATTCGCCGCACTCCACACCTCTTACGGTCTCAACGATAACGAACTGTCCCTTTTCTACGGTATGCCCTGCGGGATCAAAATAATATACTTTGCCGGTATCCTTAAATTTTACTCCGATTATTTCTGACATATTTTCGTCGCAAAGGCTTAGCCTTGCCCTTTCTGTATATTCATTATATATGATTTTCGCTGGCAAAAATTTAACTGCTTCTTTCTGCAAGAATTGCCGCCGTATCAGCGGAAAATCTTGTAATAAGCAGATTTTCATTTGCATTTGATTTTGCTTCCGATACTATTTTATCCATAATCTCTTTAATTTTCAAGAGTGAAGATATTTTATAGCTTCTTGCAAGGGAATATGCCTCCATAGAACAGCCTGAAAGCGACTCAACACCGCTTCCCTCTGCCATGGCGTCTCTGATTATTATTATCAGCCTTTCGGCAACTGCAGACATCATTTTACGGTTCTTATGCATAGGTGCCGAGGCAAGCATAATTTCAAATTCGTTCCCCGAAGCCAATGCGCGGGCTATCTGACGCGCCGTTTCATCCGTCTTTTCATCATTCCTTCTGCCTGAGGAGGAAAGCACATCACCGAGAGGATATTCCGTAAGACGGGATATAACGGTGGTAAGAAGACTCTCTCTCGCATCCGCACAGAAAATAAACATAGTATCCTGCGGCGGCTCCTCTACGGATTTCAGAAGAGCATTCTGAACAACTCCCTGAAGATTATCACAGTAGGGGAAAATAAAGACCTTGTTTTTTCCCTCTGTAGGAGATACCGACAAACGGGAAAGACAGCTCTCTCTGACGGTTTTTACGGAAAGAAGCTTTTTTCCGTCCTCAGGGATTATTCTGTAAACATCGGGATGAACCCCTGCCTTTACCCTGAGACAGGCACTGCATTTTCCGCAGGGCTCACCCTTGCCGTTCTCAACCGAGGTACAAAGCACCTGAGAAGCAAGATCAAGAGCGCATTTCTCCCTGAGTGCCTCACTGCCGCCTGACAAAAGAATACTGCAGGGAGTCCTTCCTGTATTCACCGCGGAAATTACGGCATTTTTTGTGGTTACGGGAATTTCCTTATCTGAAAAAAACATAAATTCACATCTTTATAAACTTATCTACATCGAGTACAAATACCGTAGCACCGCCCACGGTTATCTCCACGGGAAGAGAAGTGAAGAACTGATCTGCGTGATTGCCTGCCGCTGTGCTTACCACCTGAGTACGCTTTGAGCAGCATTCCTCCATAATCCTAAGGCAATCATCCACCTTTTCTTCTTCCGTTCCGATAAGAAGAGTTACATTCCCGGCTCTGAGAAATCCGCCGGTAGTTGAAAGCTTTGTTGACATAAAGCCCGCCTTATTAAGCTTTGCAGTAAGATCTGCAGAATCATCCTTGTTTATGATAGCAACAATAAGTTTCATTCTTATCTCTCCTTTTATATATTAACAGAAAGCTCAGGGATTTTTAACTATATCGAGATTTCTGTCGATAACACTTTTTCCTCTCCAGGCAAAGGCACGGTTTTCAATATCCGTCTCCTTTGTAACGGTAGGAGAAGCAGTTTCAAAAAATTCCTTTATGGGAGTTATTTTTGCATTTTTATTATGAGGGCATACCTTCTGACAGATATCGCAGCCCCAGGCACAGCCGGTCTCTGCTATTTTCTGTCTGATCTCCTCACTGAGCTCTCCCTTTTTCTGAGAGAGAAAGGAAAGGCATTTTTCCTTTATCAGCTCTTTACCCGTAAGAGCATTTCCGGGGCAGGCATCAATACATTTTGAGCATCCGTCACAAAGAGAATACTCTCCCTCAAAGGGCGGGAAATATCTGTCCGTAGCAATTTCTCCCAAAAACACCCATGAGCCGTAATCCTTATTGATAAAAAGATTATTGATGCCCATAACTCCCAGCCCCGCATTTACCGCACAGCGCACCTCGGGAAAGGGAGAATTATCAACAAAGGCTTCAAAACTGCTTTCGGGAAATCTCCTTCTGAGAGCCTCGGCTATATCATTTATTATTCTGCCCGTAATTATGTGATAATCCGCACTTACGGCATATCTCGAAACATTGGAATTTTCATAAAATTCCTCACCGAGATAATAGGGGAAAAGCACCGATATCACGGTTTTTGTGTTTTCGGGTATTCTTCCGACAGCGGCACAGCTGATAAGACTGTCCTTTATTTTTTCAAATGAGCTAAAGCCGTATGGCAACAAGCCGAAAATTTCATCCATACATTCACACCTGAGTAAGAGCTATCATAACGGGCATCGTGAGAACAGATGCAAAGCTTACAAAGGCAACAGTCTTTGAAGCGACGCCCGTGTCTCTGCCGTATTTGGCAGCAAACATAACCGTATTATTTGCACTGGGAGCGGATGCCTGGATCATACAGGCGGTAAAAAGTGCCCCCGTCAGCACACCCGTCAGCTTCATTATAGCATAAAAAGCAACGGGAACTGCAATTATTTTTACAAGTGCAACAAGGTATTGCTCCTTATTCCTGAATATGGTCTTAAGACCTGCATTTGACATATACGTGCCGAGCATAAGCATAGCAAGAGGAGTATTCATCGAGCCTATAAAGGCAACGGGTGAGGTAATTATCTCAGGCACCTTTATCTTAAGGATAAAGAAGGGAAGACCGATAATGACCGCTATTACACCCGGATTCAGAAGAAGCTTCTTGGGATCGAAGCGTCCCTCGCCCTTGTTTCCCCTGTTCATCTGCCATACGCCGTGGGTAAAGGTAAATACCTGAAAAACGATTATACCCGCCGAGCAATAAAATACGCCCTCACTTCCCAGCACCGCCTCAGCAAGAGGAAGAGCCATATAACCCATATTACCGTAAATGCAGGCAAACTTGAATACAACATTATTTCTGTTTTCAAGATCTCTGAAAAACGGAATTGAAAGAACTATTCCTAAAATATGAGTAACGGCACCGCCCAGAGCCGCAAGAAGAAAGCCCTTTGAGGTCTCGGGGGAAAACTCCGTTGTCAAAAATGAATTTATAATAACACAAGGCGTTATTATATAAAACAGAAGGTCATTTGCCGCCCTTGCCGTTTTCTCCGTAAAAACACCCTTTTTATCTGCAATAAAGCCGACTGCAACAATGAGGTAAAGAATAACTACCTGCTGTGCTGCTATAAGGCAGTTTTGTAAAAACAGTGAAAAATCCAATTTATTCAGTCTCCGTTACGCTTTCTGTTATTTCTGCCGTGTCACAGGAAATTGCATCCCTTACGGTAAGTGAAGCCAGAGCATAAAGTCCGCCTGCGAGAGCATAAAGCTCAAAGGGACAGTATGAAACCAGCTTTTCGGGAGCAAAAATGCTTGCAAGAAGAGCGGGCACAGAGGAGCAAAGAGAAAGTCCCGCAGCTATGATTCCCGTAGCATAAAAGAACCATAATGCCTGTTTTCTGCCCACATCAGCAGTCACCCTTGCATTTTCAAAAAGGAAAACCATAAGAAATGCCGCAGCGAAGATAGTAAGCAGAAGCTGAGATACCTTTACATAGCTTACCGTCACGGAGAAAAATCCGAGAGTACGCAGGAATGCCCATATAACGGGGAAAAGCATAGGAAGCCTGAGCTTTCCGGTAAGCGCACCGTTTTTAAGATATAAGATAACAGATATGAGAATAACAGCCGCACCTAAAAAAGCAAATATGCTTGAGAACAAGCCGATATTTCCGCCTGCAGCCTCTTTCATCATATCCCAATTTCCGCTTCCTGCCGAAAGTACCTTTCTCAGTCCCTTTATTCCGTCATAAAGAAGTGAGAAGGAAAAGAGGAAGCCTGCTACCGTATATAATAACGATGTTTTTTTCTTTACCTCACCTGCGGGCATATTACCGCAGATATAACAAAGCACACATACAGCTATCACAGAGCCTACAAACAGCACATACATTGCCGCCGTCGTTATGTCATGCTTTATAAAAAATCCCGTTGTACCGTCCGTAAGGAAAAATATATGATAAAGCCTTAAAACAAATAAAAGACCGAACATACCTGCGGATACAGCCGACACTGTCTTAAGACTTATGCCTGAATTTCCTTTGATCTTCATTTTTTTCACCCTTCTGCGGATAACTCCGTCTTAATCTTTATTTCTGTCAGAAAGAAGTCTGTACTCCTGAGGACGGGAAATGCTCTTATATGCAGGACGCATTATCTTTGAGCTTGTTGCCACCTCTTCAAGACGGTGAGCACACCAGCCTGCAACTCTTGCTACTGCAAACATAGGAGTATAAAGGTCCTCGGGAATCTGAAGCGTTCTGTATACAAGTCCCGAATAGAGGTCCACATTTGCGCACATCTGCTTGCTGTAGCCCTTTTCCTCAGCAAACACCCCGGGAGCAAGTCTTTCAATGCAATCAAGAAGCTGCCATTCCTTAAGGAAGCCGTTTTCCTCTGCAAGCTCCTTTGCATTCTGCTTCAGAAGCACTGCTCTTGGATCGGACAGAGTATAAATTGCGTGTCCCATACCGTAAATAAGACCCGAATGGTCATTTACTTCTTTTCTTACTATCCTTGCAAGATACTTTCTTACCTCGTCCTCATCGGTAACATCCTTAACGTGTGCAAAGATATCCTCGACCATCTCTGATACCTTGATATTTGCACCGCCGTGACGGAATCCCTTAAGTGAGCCTATACCCGCGCCGATAGCAGAATATGTGTCTGTTCCCGTGGAGGAGATACATCTTGTCGTAAAGGTGGAGTTATTACCGCCGCCGTGGTCTGCGTGGATCATAAGACAAAGGTCCAGAAGCTTTGCTTCCTTCTCCGTAAAGGTCTTATTTGAACGGATGGAGCGAAGCACGACCTCAGCTGATTTCTGCTCGGGCTTTACCTGATGGATATACATACTCTTTTTATAGAAGAATCTTCTTTTTACCTGATATGCATAAGACATAATTGCAGGCAGCTGAGCAATAAGCTGAATAGACTGACGCAGGACATTCTCAACGGAGATGTCATCAGGGTTGTCATCATATGCATATAATGCTGTAACGGAGGATGCCATCTTGTTCATAATATTGGGCGACGGAGCACGCATTATAACATCCTCTACAAAATCGACGGGAAGCTCACGGTTTGCGGAAAGCAGGCCGCAAAAGCCCTCAAGCTCCTCCTTTGTGGGAAGAGAGCCGAATATAAGGAGGAATACAAGCTCCTCAAAGCCGAAGCGGTCATCCGACTTACAGCCGTTGACAAAATCGTAAAGGTCGATTCCTCTGTAAATAAGACGGCCGGGCTTCGGTACCTTCTCACCGTCATCTATATAGTAGCCTTCAACATTACATATTTTTGTAAGTCCGACCATAACACCTGTGCCGTCAGAATTACGAAGCCCCTTTTTTACGGGAAAACGGCTGAAATCCCCCTGAGGGATGGCATTATTCTCTCTGAACTTATCTGATAATCGGGAAAAAACATGAGCATCATCATAAAAAGATGTTCTGTCCATGTAAATAACCCCCTTTCGCTGTGGTAAACCGGTAATAATTTATATCTTTAGTAAATATTTATTATAATATAATTAATTTTGCAAGTCAATAAAATATACCCTTATTTAAGGAGCTGCCATGATTTTTTTTCAGAATATCGTACTTCCTGCAACGGTGGTCTTTACTGTAATATACGGACTTATAAAAAAGCTGCCCGTATTTGAGCTTTTTATAAAGGGAGCAAAAAAGGCTCTTCCTCTGACGGCCGAACTGCTTCCCTCTCTTACTGCATTATCGGTAGCGGTAGCAATGCTCACCTCGTCCGGTGCAACAAAGGTGCTTTCTGAGCTTCTGTCTCCTGCGGCAAGGCTTACGGGAATCCCCGAGGAGGTGCTTCCTCTTTGCCTTATCGCACCATTTTCGGGAAGCGGCAGCATTTCCGTGCTTCAGGAAATACTCGGCAGCTTTTCGCCCGATTCATATATAGGAAGGACAGCAAGCGTCATAGCAGGTGCAAGTGAGACCACATTTTATGCAATTGCCGTATATTACTCAAGTGTCGGAATAACAAAAACCCGGCACACTCTCCCGTCGGCACTTACTGCAGATATAGTCTCTTACATAACAGCAGCATTTTTCTGTAAATTATTTTAGTAAGAGCTTATCATATTATTCTTAAAAATTTATAAAACCTATGATATTCCGCAAAGAAATCATAGGTTTTATTTTAACTAAAAGCTTTCGTAGCTGACACCTGCAAGGAACACTTAAGTCAAAAGCGGTTCTTTTCATCAGCTTACCTTTTTTGCGCATCTCTTGCACTGGTCTTGCCCTCGGGAGTGATCTCTCCTGCCTTCTGAAGTGCGATCTTTGTAAGGAAGGGACCGACAAGCTCATATATAAGCACGGAGAAAAGAGTGATGTTTGCAACGATCACACCGGGTTCTCCGAGAGTTTCCGCCTTTATTGCCATACCGAGAGCGACGCCTGCCTGCGGGAAAAGAGTGATACCCAGATACTTTACAATATTAGGATCACACTTTGTTGCTCTTGCTGAAACAGAAGCACCGAAGTATTTACCGAGACATCTGCTAATGATATAAACTATACCGATAAGCACTATCATATAGTCCTTGAATACGGATAATTCAAGCTCTGCACCTGAAATTACAAAGAAAAGGATATAAAGCGGAGCCGTCCAGCGGTCAAGTCTGTCCATAAGCTCCTCGGAGAAATCACAGATATTGCAGAATACCGTACCGAGCATCATGCATACCAGAAGAGAAGAGAATGCAACATGTACTGAGCCTATATGGAATTCAAGCATTGAAAGGGCTACCGTAAGCAGCACAAAGGTAACAGACATTGCAAGTCTCTTTGAACGGGAATGGAAGAATCTTTCACAGAAGGTGAACACAAAGCCCATGCCTGCACCTAAAAGAAGAGAAAGCACGACCTCAAGAATCGGCTCAACGATCACGGAAACGATATCTGCATTTCCGAGGTGAAGAGCCTTTGCAATACCGAAGGAAACAGCAAAAAGCACAAGACCTACAGCATCATCAAGTGCTACTATGGGAAGAAGTATCTTTGTTACGGGACCCTTTGCCTTATACTGACGAACGACCATAAGCGTTGCCGCAGGAGCAGTAGCGGAAGCAACGGCACCGAGAATAATTGCGGCGGGAAGAGGGAATTTTTCGGGAATTATAAAATGAACGCCGATAAGTGCCGCATCAACAAGGATAGTTGTCACTACAGCCTGAAGAATACCTATGACCGTAGCCTGCTTTCCTATCTGCTTAAGCTGGCTTATTCTGAATTCATTTCCTATTGAAAATGCAATAAAGCCTAAAGCCACATCGGGAATAATGCCGAAGGAATCAATATCCTCCATGCTTATAAATCCAAGTCCCTTTACTCCGAAAGAGCCCAAAAGATAAGGACCGATAAGAATACCTGCAACAAGATAAGCAGTAACTGCAGGCAGCTGAACCTTTTTTGCTACACGGGAAAGCATAAGTCCGGCAAAAAGAGCAACAGATAATGCAAGTAAGGTCTCCATAACATAAGCCTCCTACTAAAATTAAAACCAATTGATTGTATTACTTTCACAATAAAAAGTCAAGCATTTTAGATCATTTTAACAAAATTTAATCAATCAGATGATTTATGTGAGATATTCAGTTAAAATACAGTAGTTAATGGTTGAAAGGACGGTGAAAAAGCTTGGATGACAGTAAAATAATCACTCTGTTTTTTGAACGTTCACAGAATGCTGTAAATGAACTGTCAGAAAAATACGGAAGGCTCTGCTTGCAGATATCCGTAAATATCCTGAAAAACATATCGGACAGTGAAGAGTGTGTAAACGATGCCTATCTTGCTTTATGGAACAATATTCCTCCCGAAGTCCCCGATGACCTTAAGACCTATCTTATAAAGGTAGTACGGAATATCTCCCTGAAAAGATATCATGCCAATACTGCCGTAAAAAGAAACAGCTTTTACGATGCGGCCTTATCTGAGCTGGAGGAGGTACTGACGGCTGATGTCTCCTCCGAAAATGAGGTGCTTTTCAAGGAGCTTTCAGAAAAGATCAATACCTTTCTCGGCGGACTTTCAAGAGAAAACCGTACATTCTTTGTATGCAGATACTATTACGGCGACAGCATAAAAGCGATCGCGGAAAAAACGGGAAACACTCCTCACCTTGTCTCGGTAAGACTTATGAGAACAAGAGAAAAATTAAAGGAATACCTCAGAAAGGAAGAGCTTATATGAAAAAAGAAAGCATATCCCGTATTATGTCGGGAATAGATGATGAATATATAAAGGAAGCCGCCGCTCCCGTAAAAAAGAGTGGAAATATAAGGCGGTATATAACGGTTGCCGCCTGCATTGCTGTGGTAATCATTGCCGGAATCATCCTTAGTCAGGCTGATATTATCTCTCCTTCGCATTTTTCATCAGAAGGCACCACGGCAAATGAATCGGGAGGAGGAGATAAAAAATTTCCCGAAACGGCAACCGAGGGGACAGCTGAAGCTCCCTTAGATTCTTTTATCACTCCGGGAGAAGAAATTGACACAGAGCTTGCAATTGAATCAGTAACGAGACCGAAATGGGAGGATATGATAATTCCTATGCGATACGGCGAAATCACACTGGGTGAAATCACATATTCCTCTCAATGCACAGAGATCTCTTCGGAAAACATCCTTTCAAAGCTCGGAGAAGCTAAGATGCAAGGCTATGATATTTATACAGATACCTATTATACAGTCACGGGAGAAGCCTATTCCGTAAAAAGCATCAGCACCGAATGTGCCGTTGCTGTCAGGATAGACAACGGGGAAGAGTATTTTATATATGTAAATTCTTGGTATGAACCCGAAGATCTGGGAGATTTTATATCGGATCTTGATCTTAAAAATACAGTATTATTCCGAAAAGCCTTTATTGACGAATATAAACATTCTGATACTGCCTCAGAGCACTCTCAAAGAGTATATGCCGATTTTGACGACAAGGTAATATGGGATATGCTGGAGGACTGCTTATCGGCAGAAAACACAGAATATAATCACCCTTATGACAGAATAGGTATTGAAACCGATATGCCCTTACTCGGCTATAAAAATATATCCTTCTGCATCACTCCCGACGGTTACATCATTACTAATATACTCAATACTCAGAAATGCTTTTTCGTGGGAGAACAGAAATTCAGAGAATTCGATGAATATCTTAAAAACAATGTCCCTTACAAGGAATATAACACCGTATATGAGCTGAATCCCGACGGCACCATTCCCGGTAAGGGGGAAGACGGACAGTCAACACCGGGCTTCAACCCCGATGCTCCCGTTCAGATATCCCCTCCCTATGATCCGTCTCAGGAAGAAGCTATGTCAAATACTCAGCAAAGCAGCTCCCCGGAGATCCCCCAAGACTTCATAATTGAAGAAACTACAAGAACCGAATAACCGCAAAACGCACACAGCAAATCCCCGCCGTGTGCGTTTTGACATTCAAAAAGATATTTTTCTAGAAATCAGCAATTATAATTTTTTATTTAAGCCATTTTTTGTTATCCTCAAGACCTACGGCTGCTCTGAGTATCAGTCTTGCATCTGAAGAACTTACCTTATCGCCGTCAACATTACTTGCCCTATAATATGCAGAGTTTTCTCCAAAACTCTCAAGTCCTACAGCGGTTCGAAGGGCAAGTCTTGCGTCGGCAGAGGAGATAGTTCCGTCTGAATCAGCATCTCCCAAAACGATCAGATCGTATTCTGTGCCGTCTGCTAATACGACCTTCATTCCCGTTCCGGGGAGCATAGTTTTATAATCAAGCACACTGCCATCAACATTCTTGATTACAGCTCCCTCACCTGCCTGAACGAGCAACTGTTCACAAGTCACTCCTGCATTTGCAACCACTGCAGCTCCGTCAAGCTTTGCATTTTCGGAAGAACTGAATTCAGATATCAACTTCGGCATCTCCGTGTGACCGCTGATATACTTCTGACAGTCATTACAATAAACTCCTTCAGTATATCCCACCTCACTATAGGTAGCCTCAACAACAGGTACGGTCTTTGTATTATTATGCGTTGCCGCATCTATCGGTATTTCTTCATATCCGATTGCATATTCATTGCAATCAGGACAATAAATACCTGCAGAATATCCTTTACTTATACACGTCGCATCTTTTTTTACTTCTTCTCTGCAATTATAGTGTATTTCAGAATTAAAAAGGCTGGTGTTATTTTCATCGTATATAACATCACTGCGGCTTATTTCAACATCCTGCCAGTCACTTTCATTGCCGAAGTAATAAACATCTGTCATCTTTTGACAGTCTGAAAACGCATAACTGCCTATTTCTCGGACTCCCTGAGGGAAGACAATTTTTTCCAAATTTAAATTTCCGCAAAAAGCATATGTATGTATTTTTGATACGGTACCGGGAACGATATAATTATCCCCGGACTTTGCCATAGGATAACACAATATCTCTGTTTTTATATCATTATACAGCACCCCGTCAGCAGAACTGTAATGATTATTATTTTCATTAACGGTAATTTCCGTGAGACTTGAGCAAGCTAAAAAAACTTCATTCTCTATCTTCTCAACACTTGACGGAATTGTAATTTCTTCAAGCTCCTCACAATAGTGAAATGCCCAAGCACCAATATTTTTCAAACCGTCAGATAAAATAACCTTGTTCAGTGATGAACACATCGCAAAAGCAGAGATCCCTATTGAAATAACACTTTCCGGAATAATGATCTCAGATAATTTATTACAATAAGCAAAAGCCTGATTATTGATCTTTGTTACACTTTTACCGATGGTAACACTTTCAAGATTACGACACCAAAAGAAGGCACTTTTACCAATGCCGGTTACATCATTTTTTATATCTACTCTTTTTATTTCATCCTCATAACTATCCCACGGCGTGGGGTTTTCCCCAATATAATCATACATATCACCTGTGCCTGAAACAGTAAGAGTGCCATTAACATCAAGTGTCCACGTAAGATCGTCTCCGCAGGTACCGTTATCAACTGAAACAGCTGCAGCAAAACAATATGTTCCGTTAACTGTTATTACAGCTAACAACATCACAAAACCTACTGTCAAAGAAAGAATTTTTTTCAATAAATATTTCATAACCATCACCTTCAAATAGAAATTCAGCACACATTCAGTATAGTCATATTTATGACTATTGTCAATAATATGATTACATTTTATCATATATACGGTGATGAAAAATGATTTCTTATGAACCGTTCTGGGAGACATTAAAAAGGCGGGGTGAGAGTACGTATTCGCTTATAAACCGTTACGGAATAAGCAGTGCCACCATCAACAGAATGAGAAAGGGCGAAGGCATCACCACACAGAAGATAAATGATTTTTGCAAAATATTGAAATGCACTGTTTCTGATATAATCGAATATAAAGACGAATAAAACTGCCGCGCTTCACACAAGAAAATGCGGCAGTTTTTAATATTTAACAACTTCGTTTAAGACAAATCTTCAACATTCTCAACTCACTACTGAACAATTTTACCTCAGACTGCAAAATTGTTCACTGCTACTGAAAGATTTTACCTCAGACCGCAAGATCATTCACTATTACCGAAAGATATTCAGCACATTACACCTGATAAAACTTACCGTCAGGCGCAAAGCGCATATAATGCCGACCGCAGGTCCCACAATTATTCTTTATTCTTTATTCTTTATTCTTTATTATTTATTCTTTATCCTCCATTCTCCATCCCTTTAAACAAAACACTTCCCCGCACTCCTCTCGGAATACGGGGAAAATTTGTTATCTTACGCTGTCATAAATCTCATAGAAGTTACTGATGAAGGATACTGCCGCACCCTTACCGTAGGAGATAAGGCACCATGTATCGTCATCGAATTCGCCTGAGCCTTCATTGTACTGAAGACCTGCCATAACGTAGTTATTGGGATTTGCAACATAGCCTGCTGCATCATTCATAAGGTCCATTATGATGATGTCCTCACCTGTATGCTCTCTTATTGTTTCAAGGGGGAAGCCTGCAGCGCCGTTTCCGCCGAAGAGAAGCTCACCGAAGGTCTCGCCGGGGCTCATATATACCTTCATATTGTCGCCGATCTCAAGGTAAGCTACCTCAGATACGGTGTAATATGTAAGTCCGCTACCCTTGAGAACAAGGTTATCAGCAACAGATGTCTTACCTAAAAGAGCAATAATATTGTTATCGATCTGAACGATAAACTGCTTATTCTTGATATTGAGAACGGGCTTTACCTCAACTGCGGAAACAGTGGGAAGTCCCTCATACCATACTGTATAGCCGGGATTATTCTTATAGGTCTCTACACCGAGTTTATCGCCGGTTGTCTTATTAAGAGCAATTCTGTCAGCCTCATTAAGGCTCATGCCGAGAAGGATATAACCGATTTCATAGCCGTAACGAACAGCACTGTAGTGAGCATTGCCGTCGATTCCGTCACCGGAATTTCCTCTTGAGGATGTAACCGTGGAAACATTACCCTGAATGAAAATGAAGTTATAGCCTGCAGCATTCATAACCTTTTCTGTGTACCAGATAAAGTCAGCAGAGAACTTCTTGTCGAAGGGAAGAAGTCCACCTGAGCCGTCATCGGACCAGTCATAGCTTGCGGATTCGGGATGGCAGCCGAAGGTTGCAACGATAGTGGGAGTCTTATTTGTATCAAAGGGAACGAACTCAAGCTTATACATATTTGTATCAAGAGCGATAGGAGCTGTACGGTCCCAGACATAATCCTCGATATCTGTTACTGCATAGTAGAGCTTACCTGTTGTCATATCGGCAAGTGCATCTTCAACAGCCTTCTTTGAGCCTGCTACAACAGATTCGATAAAGGAACGGTCAACACCGTATTCAACCTCATCGCTTGTGATATTGTTAAGGATATTTCCTACAGGATCGCTCCAGACACCCTGAGAGTCGATACCTGTGTGGATATGTGTGCAGGAAACATTGATGCTTACGATATTATTCTTTGCAGCTACATCCTTTAATGCTTCACGGATAAGTCTTACGTCTGCATTTGCAAAGCCCATAGCATCAAGAGCAATAAATACTACCTTACCTCTGCCTGAGCCGTCATCCATAACAACTGCTCTTGCCATAAGGTCCTCATACTGGCCCTCTTCATCCTTATACATCTCTGAGCCGAAAACATAGGGAAGGTATGCACCCTTTGCATAAGCCTTCTCACCGAAATCAGCAGGCAATACGGAAGCCTTACCGTAGCCGAGACTCCATACCTTATCGCCCTGAGGCTCGTCGATGAATTCATCCATACCTGCATAGAAATTCTCATATGCATCAAGGTCGAAGCTGTCAAGATCCTGAACAGCGGCGGAATTGGGAATTACAACGTTCAATATGGTTCCGAGGAAGGTATTGATAAAGAAATTACTGAGAAGATTCAGAACCTTCACAAGAATTATCTTAAGCTGTAATAAAGAGTCTGCGGGAGCTTCTTCCTCTGCTTCTTCTGATGCAGCGATATAATCAACAACAGAAGCATATTCATTCTCTGCGGGAGAAGCAAATGCAACTGTAGGCATCATAAAGCAAAGGCAAAGAACAACAGCAATTACTGATTTGAGTATTCTTTTCATTATTTTTTCCTCCTGAAATAATTTTCGGAATATTATATCATAAATATATCTGTTTTACAATATTAAAAGCTGAATTCTTTTTCAAGAGCGGCACATACTTCCTTTGCAATAAGCTCGTGTCCCATTGCGCTGGGATGAACACCGTCAAGAAGCCAGTAGGAGGGATCAGCCTTTTCGGCTGCCTCATCAAATTTTTTCTGAAGAGGAATAAAGCCGAGGCCGTATTTTTCAGCGATCCTCTTTGCACTTTCTGCTCTCATTTCGGTTTCTCTTCTGAATACACCCCAGGCCTTTTTAGTAGCGGATGCCTGCAGAACAAAGGGCTCAAGAATAAAAATCTTTATATCGGGAAGCACTGCCTTTATCTCTTCAATAAGAGCACAGTAAACACGGAAATACTTTTCGTTATCGACACCGTTTCTTTCATTGAGCTCGTGCCATACATCATTTATTCCTATGAGAATAGTGAGATAATCAGGTCTGTTCTGGATTATATCACGCTTGATTCTTGTATAGAGGTCAACTATTCTGTCACCCGAAACGCCTTCATTTATAAATCTGAACTCAGCGGGATACTTGAAGCCAAGCTCTGCGGCAACAAGAGTGGGATAGCCTATTCCCCTCTCGTTCTCGTTTTCTCTGTTTCTTCCTGCATCGGTAATGGAATCGCCCTGAAATACTATAGTTTTCATAATTCTTCTCCTTATCTGAGGATCTTTTCTCCGTCAAATACGATAACACCGCAGGCACTGCCGCCCTTGTTTCCTGCCTTGAGCCACTCGGCATATGCCTTTCTGAGTGAAGTGTCGGTGGGAAGCTGATCAGCGGGAAGGTCTGAATACTTATCGAAAATTCTCCATGCATCGTGGAAATCCTCTGACTCAGACCAGGAAACTATTTCAAAGTCGCTCATAAACTTGAGAATGTTGGATTTTTCGGGTAAAAATTCCTTATGTCTGGGATAAAGAAGCCACGAGCCGCACCAGAAGTACATAATTCCATCGGGGAAAAGATGCTTATACTGCTCATAAGCCTTTTTGTAAGCATCAAGTCTTACCTCATCCGTAAGCGGAATGCCCGATGAAGGAATGTGGAAGCCTATCAGCTTCTGACCGTTTGTAAGTCTTCTGCCGCACTTTGTAACGAAGTCAAAATCAAAGTCATAATCAGTCTCTTCAAACTGGAATCTGCCGTAAGCAAATCTCTCAAGCTTGAAGAATCCGTTATACCAGCCTGCAACAAAGGTGCCGGGAACCTCCTCACACTTGATGCATTCAATAAGCTTGCATCTTAAGTCTGCCATTGTATCCCAATAGGTCTGCTCGGAAATACCCTTCTCCTTATATCTTTCATATACGATAGGAGTGCAGAGAAGAAGGAAGATGAAGTCAAGAGTACATTCATTTTCATCATATTCCTTGGAAAGCTCGATAACACCGTTAAGGTACTCCTGCATATTATCTGCCCAGGGGTACATATATCCCTCAACAAGCTTATCCATCTTATCGCCGAATTCCTTTTCGCTGTCAAGACGCTTCAGAACTCTTGAGAAGGTCTCAATTGCTTCCTCGGGATATGAATATCTATTCATAAAATCAACTATAAAATCAGAGTAATGCACCATAATAAACACCTGCTTTTTGTTTTATTTTCTTTTACATAATAGCAAAGACGGCAAAAAAATGCAACAGATAACAAAAATATATTTACCGCAGAGAAAATATGTGCTATTATAAATTCACTACAAAAAAACGGAAGTGATAATATGGCTTGCAGCAGAGATTATTTTGTAAGTGAAAAAAACTATAAGGACACTATGATTAACACCGTTGAACCCTTCCTTGACGAAAAAAGAAACGACGGGTATTTTGAGGCTCTTGACGGAAAAAAGATTCATTATGTATTTTATAAGGCCGATATGCCGAAGGCAAGCATAACAGTTGCTCACGGCTTTACCGAATCAACGGAGAAATTCCGTGAAATGACATATTATTTCCTTAAGATGGGGCTCAATGTGTTTTTGCTTGACCACAGGGGACACGGTCTTTCCCACCGCCACAATGACGATCCCGAGGTAATACACATAAAATACTTCGATCAGTATGTTGACGATCTTCATTCCTATGTAAAAAAGGTCGTAAGACCTAACTCTGAGGGACTGCCTCTTTATCTCTATTCCCATTCCATGGGCGGTGCCGTTTCCGTCCGCCATATGCAAAAGCACCCGGGAGTTTTCGAAAAGGCTGTTCTCTCCGCTCCTATGATAAAGGCAAGAACAGCAGGCCTGCCCGGTTCTGTGGTAAGCTTTCTTTCCCGCACCTTTATTCTCTTAGGCAAGGAAAAAAGCAAGGTCCTCGGCTATAAGGGCTTTGATCCGGGAAGAACCTACGAGGAAAGCCACGACACCAGTGAGGAAAGATTCAAGTACTATCATCAGAAAAGAATTGAAAATACCTGCTATCAGACAGCCGCTCCCTCCTACAGATGGGTAAATGAGGCTGTAATGATATCAAAGAAGCTGCTTGACGGAAAGAGAAATTCCGTTATAAAGGCAAAGGTGCTCCTTTGCCAGCCTGAGGAGGATTCCTCCGTTTATTCCGATGTGCAGGATGATTTCATAAAGACGGTAAACGGCGGCAGACTTGTAAGCTTTACAAAGTGCAAGCACGAAATATATATGAGCGTGGATGAGACTGTAAAGGAATACCTTGATACCATCGAGGATTTCTTATTTAATGAATAATTTATGAAATTTTTAAGAAAACCTTAACCGTATTGCGTTAAGGTTTTTTTATATGCTAATATAAGGGCGAAAGGAGGAATTTTCCTTGATCGAAATAAAAAATCTTATTAAATGCTACGGAAAATATACAGCCCTTGACAGGCTGAGCTTCAAGGTGGATGCAGGCTGCATCTACGGTCTTATCGGCTATAACGGTGCAGGCAAGACTACACTTCTAAAAACCGTTGCGGGTGTATATAAGGCTGACAGCGGCGAGGTGCTTTTTGACGGAGAAAACATCTATGATAACGCAAAGCAAAAGTCCCGTCTTTTCTATGTGCCCGACGATCTTTATTTCAAGGCATATTCAAGTATGAATAAAATGGCCGCCTTCTATAACGGCTATTACAGCAATTTCAGCTATGATACCTTCAGAAGGCTTACGGATGTTTTCGGACTTGATCCGAAGAAAAATCTCAACGGCTTTTCAAAGGGCATGCAGCGTCAGGCAGAATTGGTGCTTGCAATGGCTACAAATCCCGATTTTCTGCTCCTTGACGAATCCTTTGACGGTCTTGATCCCCAGAAAAGGCAGATAATCAAAAATCTTGTCACGGAATATGTCAGGGACAGAGGTGCACATGTTATAATCTCCTCTCATAATCTTCACGATCTCGGAGATATGTGCGACCGCTTCGGTCTTATCAACGGCAAAAGGCTTGTGCTTGACCACGATATGGCGGATGTGGGCGATAATTACACAAAATACCGTATGGCCTTCAGCGAGGGCGATGATAAGTTTGAAGAGGACTTTGCAATGGTGCCTCTGAGCAAATTTACAAAGGACGGCAGACTTATAACCATCACCGTCAAGGGTGACAAGGATATCGCGCAGGCTAAGATAAAGGAAATGAACCCCGTTTATCTTGAGCAATTCCCTATGACGATGGAAGAAATATTCCTTGAAGAAGTGGAGGGTGTGGACTATGATTTTTCGCAGATCTTTAAGTAAGAAAAAGGGTGCTGCCTATTCATTTTTCAGCGGTCTTTCCGCAGGCTTTGTCCCTGCAATGCTTATGGCACTGCTTCAGACTCTTATGATGGCTGTCATTCCTCTGATAATCTTTATCAATATGGATTTCGGCAACATCGACCATCTTTCAGATGCTCAGCTTTCAAAGGATGCCTTCAAATTCTATACCTACGGAGTCGATGATACGGCAACTCTATATCTGATCTTAGGTGCGTTGGGCATTCTTTCGATTCTTGTAGCAGTAAGACTTTTCAGCTTTATATGCGATAAGAAGACCGTAAATGTCTTTTACAGTCTCGGCATAAAAAGAAGAACTCTTTTCATCTCAAAATACTTTGCAGGCGCAGTGCTTCTCATTGCCGCAAATATTATCCCGGTAATTATTTCTTATATCGCAAATCTTATATTTATCGGCCCCTCCTGGCAGCTGTCTTTGGTGCTTTTACATCTTTACTGCGGTCTTTCGGTCTTTTCCCTTATATGCTATTCCGTTGCTTCAGTAGTATTTTCAAGTGTCGGCACCGTATCAGAGGCTATCGTTTATTCGGTTGCGCTTCTCTTTGCACCCACGATAATTCTTTTCATAACCGAGCAGATAATCGGTGCATTTCTGCCTACCTCAACATATAATATTTATCTGTCTCACTTTACCGACACTTCATATAATTATGACCACGGCTCATCCTTACTTGATGCCACTTCGGCATATAATCCCCTGCTATTCTTTGCAGAGGAGCTGAGAGCATTTTCAAGAGGAGATCTTAAGGACGGTCAGATAATACTTGTCGGCACCTCCGATAACGAAAACTGGCATATTCCGAACCTTCTCATTCATTTCCCCTGGTTTATTATTGCAATTGCTCTCGGAGTTCTCGGTGCTCTTCTTTTCAGAAGAATAAAGGCGGAAAACTGCGGCTTCCTTAACACAAATAAGGTCCTCAGCAATCTCACGATCTTTGAGCTCTGTCTTTTCGGCTCAAGCATAATGCTTTCAGAGATACGCTGGACCTCTGCTTATGTGGTTATCGGAATAGGTGTTCTTGCCGCCTTCGGTCTTTATATCATTGCTGAGATATTCCTCAAGAGAAATTTCCTGAAAATACTCAAAAGCCTTTATAAATTCGTTGCCCATATGGCTGTGATCGCTCTGATATTCGGCATCTGTGCTACCGGCGGCTTCGGTTATTCAAATTATATCCCCGATAAAAGTAAGGTTGAATCCGTAGAAGTGGCTCTGCCCTTCTCATATGCACCCATTACAACAAAAAACTCAGACTTCGGTTGGAATACAAACGGCTTTGTCCGTATAAACGAGTCTTACAGATATACATTTATGCCCGTGATGACCGATTCTGATGATATCGATAAGGTAATGGAATTAAACCGTAAGATCACACTTGATGAAGCAGATGACGGAACAAAAGCATATGTTGTTATCAGATATAACTACAAAAACGGAAAATACTCCGAAAGAAGACACACCCTTACAAACAAGAATGAAACAGCCGCTCTTTTTACAATGTTTGACACAAAGGCATTCAAGGATGAGCTGAAGGAGCTGTTCTACGGCTTCGGCGGTGTCGAGGAGATCAAAAAGCTGGCTGAAAACAACTCTTATGTTGACGAATCCGTCTTTATGCGTCTTGCCTTCGATTATGATTACTCGGAGATCACCTTCAGAACTGCCTCTCTTCATGAGAACAGGATTCCCGAGCTTACAAAGGAGCAGTTCACGGCTCTCAAGGATGCCGTATTTATGGATCTTTCTGACAGAAAAGCAAGTGATTACTTCCTTGCATCCTCAAAGCAGCTTGGCGTATTAAGCTTCGGAGTCACCGATGAAGCATGGAAGATAGAGGGTGTAAACGGCTATTCTTACAATAATACCATAATAGAAGAAGATATGACGGGACCCGTCTTCCCCGAAGAACCTTATCCCTCAGTGGGAGAAATAACTGATGAATTTACTGATATTACAGACTCTCTCCCCGAAGAAGAGACCTCAATTTATAAGGAAGAAAATTCCATCCCCTATTCTTCTCTTGGCGGTATAGAATACGAAGCAACATATGATGTTATCGTAACAGAGGATATGACAAACACCTTAGCTGTGCTGAAAAATGCAGGCTACGAAAGCTGCTTCACATCAGCACTTACAATAGAGGCTGTCTCCTTCCGCGAATATGACAGCGAAAAGATATTCAGCTATTATTCTTCCTCCTCAAACTCCTATGTTCACGATTTCTTCTCTTATCCCACATCAGCTGATGAAAGCTACAGTGTCTCCCCCGACTTTGCAGATGAGCAGTCTGAAAATAAGATAACGGATAAGGCTAAAATAGCTGAGCTTGATTCTCTTATGAGGATTCACGAATATACCTTTGATTCAGGCTACTTCTGTCTCATAAGATACTCAGACGGCTCCTATTGCGTAAGATACTTAAGTTACGACGATGCCCCGGATTATGTAAAAAACTACAATTATAAAATGCCGGAGGATCTGTACTATTATTAATACAGTTTTCGAAGAATCATAATTTATGAGTCAGACAAAGCCGTTCCGAGAGGCAGAAAATTCCCTCTTCACGGAAAGTTGGGGAATGATGTCGGCACGGGAGTGCCGGGGAAAAGTTTTGCTTGAGCTTTTTCAAAAGCTCACGGTGTCAAGAGGCAGAGCCTCTTGTCGCACTCCGCAGAGTGCGAAATCTCTTATGCT
>JAFSGH010000024.1 GCA_017440965.1 Clostridia bacterium
CGCAGAGTGCGAAATCTCTTATGCTTCCAATAGCGCAGGAGGGGAGAAAAACAGTCCGGTGGACTGTTTTTCGTTGGGAACCCTCGCCGGGGGTTCCCAAGTGCGAAGCACAAAATGATTAAAGTGAGTAATATGATTCCCCATCTTTCCGTGAAGAGGATAAAAATCAGCCTAACAGATGATCTGTGACAAGCATTACGGAGAAGCCTATGAGAAGAGCATATGTCGCGCCTCGCTGGCTTCCGTGTCCGTGGGTCTCCGAAAGCATCTCATCACTTACAACATAAAGCATCGTACCGCCTGCAAAGGCAAGGGCAACGGGAAGAACCACGGAGGAGATGTTTACCGCAAAATATCCCATAAATGTACCTACCACCTCAACAATACCGGTGATAAGTGCGATGATAAATGCCTTTCCCGGCTTTACACCTGCTGAAAGCATAGGTCCTATTATTATCATACCCTCGGGAACATTCTGAAGAGCAATACCTATTGCTATCATAAGAGCACCTGATGTGTCCCCTGAGCCGAAGCCTACACCTGCTGCAATACCCTCGGGAAGATTATGTATGCCGATAGCAAGAACAAATAGAATTACCTTGTTGAGGTTGCTTTTCTGATGTGCCTCCATATCCTCGGGTCCTACGAGGTTGTGAAGATGAGGCACCAGCTTATCTATAAGATTAAGACAGACAGCACCGAGAAAGAGACCGACAATTGTCTTTACAAGCGCAAGTCTTCCGCCGTATTCAAGCGACGGCAGAATAAGTCCTATTACGGATGCTGCAAGCATAATACCTGCCGCAAAGGACAGCACGATGTCCGAAAATTTATGGGAAATCCTCTTGAATATAAATCCCAACAACGCTCCCATAACGGTAGCTCCGCCCACACCGAGGGCGGTAAGAATAACTAATTTCATTTTCTTCTTCCTTTATTTATTCAATTCATCAACAAAATATGCATTTGTATCGGCGGGGAGACCTTTTTCGTCCTTTGCCGAGACTCTCACAAAGATCGAATCATCGGGAACAAGGCATTCTGCCTCGGTGAGCCAGCCGTCCTTTTCGGCTATTCTTGTTTCTGCGCGGCGGGAGCCGAAGACGAAGTCTATTTTCTTTACGGGTGAGGTCTTTATATGTATCTTTTTGTCCTCATACCATAATTCCTTTATTTCGGGTCCCTGAGAGGCATAGAAGCTGCCTACGGTCAGAGCCTTTGTAACGGTTTTGTAATCGAGCTTTTCTGCCTTTATCACAGTCCATCCGCCGAAGGAGTCGCAGTAAAGAGAGTCCTCGGAATGACGGTTGTGATTGTCGTCCGTTGCAACACAGAAAATTCTTTTTCCGTAACGAAGCATCTCATCGTAAACCATAGGTACATAATCCTGATATCCTACTGCGATACAGCCGTAGTTACATATCTCCATTGCGTGCATACCGTCATAATTTATATAGTCGGAAAAGTCCTCAAGAGACCAGTTGGGGTGATTATAGGTGACAAAAAAGCCCTTTTCTCTTGCCTCATTCATAATTCTTGAGATATTTTCGGGGGTATAGGTATCCTCATCTCCGAAATCAACATGAGGAGTATTTTCGTTTACGGCAATAAGACAGAAATGGCAGGTCTTTCTGTATCCGTTAGCATTCGTTTCCTGCTCGGTTACATCTATCTCATAGCCGTCAAGGGCGAGAAAACTGTCATCAGTAAGGTGCGACTGAGAATGAAGCGTGCGGTGATCGGTAAAGGCAATTATGCTGTAGCCGTGACGCATATATTTTTCTTTAAGCTCTTCGGGAGTCCATGCCCCGTCGGAGAAGGTGCTGTGGCAGTGAAGATTTGCTTTATAGAAATTACCGTTTTCGGGTAAAAGATATTTTTTCATATTATTTCCTCCTTTTTTCTTATTCTAACACCCGGGAGCAATTATGTCATTTGGGATAATTTATAAAAAAGACAAACAAAATCTGTGAATTGCTGACAAAAAAAATTATATGCTGAAAATCTCTTTATTTAAGTGGAATTTAATTATATAATTAAACAAAAGGAGATGATGATTTGAAGGTTTCTGAACTTATCGGAAAGGTAAAAGAGGCACCTTCTTATGTGAAGGAGCATTGGAATAAGCCTGCGGAGGGTGAGTATCTTTCTCTCAAGGAGGTTGCAGCGTATACTGTTTCTCAGGCAGGAACATACATATATGCAACTGCAGGCGGACTTATGACATTTTCCGCGTCGTACTTCTGCGGCTCCATCATGGGAATTGCCGCAATGGATTTTTATCTTATCAACCTTGTTTCGACCATAATAGGCTATGTGCTTATGTTTACAAATCCCGTGGGAATGCTGATATATGAAAATCACGGCAGACTTTCAAAGGGAATGAAGAGATTTGCACATTTGTCATATCTCGGACAGATAGCTGTGGGACTTTGCTGTTATTTTATTCCGCAGAATGCATTTGAATCTATAATGACGGGACTTCCTCAGATAGTGGGAAATATTCTTCTTGTAGGCGGTATCACAAGCTACATCACCTGGTTTATAAGAAGAAAATTCTGTGCAAAGCACGGAAGAGTAAAGCCGTTTATCGTGTTATGCTCAATTCCCTCTGCAATAATCGTTTCAATCATTCCGTTTCTTCCTCTCTCGGAGCTTTCTTATTCATATAAGCTCATTGTCCTTCACGGCGCATTCACCTTTATGAATTATTTTTACAATAATTTCATAGGCGTTAACGGTATGGTCACCTTTATGACTCCGAATTCTCAGGAGAGACAGAAGCTGCACTCCATAGTTCCCATTATAACCGGACTTTTCCCCTCAATTATAAATATGTTCTTCCCCTTCCTTATCTCAATAACGGGCGGATATCTTAATATCACCACATATAAGGTATTCATTCCCATATTTGCAGGAATAGGTGCTGTAATATCTCTTGCCGCAATATTCTGCAAGGAGAGAGTTATAGAAGAAAATATTGAAACAAGAAAAAAGGTCAAATTCTTTGAAGGCGCAAAGAATGCCCTTAAAAACAAATATCTTTGGATGGTGAATATTTCAAACATTGTCGGTCAGTGGCAGTGGCTGATGGCTTCAATACTTGACTTATGGTTCATTTATCTTCTCCGTACAGAGTCAATCATGGGTGTTGCAAAGAACCTTGTTGTTATAGGTATGACAGCAGGTAATGTTCTTTGTCCCATTCTTACTGCAAAATTCCAGAAGAGAGATATTCTGCTTGTTTCAAAGGCAGTTGCCCTTGTTATTCTTTTCGGCGCGCTCTTTGCCGTAAAATCTGAGAATCTAATAATTTATCTCATTCTTATGTTCCTTCGCAACACTATTCAGCCCGTTGAAACAGGTGTTGCACTGGGTCTCGGCGCAGATATACAGACCTACCATCAATGGAAATACGGAGAACGCTCCGACTCTGTTTCGGGCGTGTTCAGCTGGTTTTTAAATCCTCTGAATATGGGGCTTGGATATCTTCTTCCCTGGGTACTTTCACTCTGCGGCTTTACTTCCGACTGGGATGTTTATTATGATTCAACCGTTCTCAACAACGTATTCTACATCTATATCTGGGGTGCTATTATTTCAACGGCACTGTTTGCATTGCCGTATTTCTTCTACGACCTTACCAAAGAGAAGCACGATATGTGCGTAAGGGAGCTTAAGGAAAGGCTTGATAATTCAGAACAGAAGGAAAGCGAGGAGACAGCAGTATGAAAAAAATGATATCAGCCGTTGTTGCGGTAATAATGCTTTGTCTTTGTCTTTGCTCCTGCGATGTGTCTGACCTGCTTAAAGGAAATCTCAGCATAAAATATAAAATTGACGGAGACAATGCAATTGTCACAGGTGTTCCCGATAATTCAACCTTGCCCGAAATCGTGATTCCGGATGAATACGAGGGAAAGCCCGTCACGGAAATTGCGGATTTTGCTGCCGTGAATCTTGAAAATGTAACGAAGCTCACCATTGGTAAGAATGTTTCAAAAATCGGTCTCTGGGCAATGGAGAACAACAAAAAGGTCAGCTTCATTGATGTAGACGATGAAAATGAGTATTTCTGCGATGTTGACGGCGTTTTATACTCAAAGGATATGAAGACTCTTATTTTCTATCCTCTTGCAAGAGGAATTGAGGAAATGACGGACAAAAACGGAAAAACAGTGAAGGGGATAAGCTATGCTATACCCGAGGGCGTGGAGACCGTACGCACAAAGGCATTTTATAAATGCTCCGAGCTTCGCAGTATCACTCTGCCGACGACGCTTAAGAGGATAGAGGAAAAGGCATTTTTCCGCTGCAGTATCGATGAGATAATTCTTCCCGAGGGGCTTACCTTTATCGGCAAGGATGCCTTTACCTATTGCGAAGGACTCACAAGCATCGTTATCCCCGAAAGTGTTAAGGAGATCGGTGAATATGCCTTTTATAACTGTACTTCTCTTCTTGATGTGAATGTAAATTCAAAGGAAGAGGAGCTGACACTGGGTAAAAACTGGTATCCCACAAAAAACGGAATAAAGGATGGGAATCTGTCCGTTTCCTTTGCAGAATAACATATTTTAAGCGGTTAGAACTGCAGAATTTACGAACAGGAGAAAAAACAGTGAATGAAATTAAAGATCTGATGCCAACTGAGGAATATATCCGCCTTAGAGAAAAGGCAATTGAAAAGCTCAGGGAAAGCAGGGATATCGACGAAAAGCAGTGCGAGGTAGGAACTGTCAAGGTGTCAGTCGAAGAAAGGGATGCCCTTCTTTATCAGCTGACGGGAGAGTATGAGTATCTTCAGATACCGCTTGAACTTTATCTTACGGATATTTTCTGGCGTACACTGAAGGCTGAAGCCAATAAGCGTATCCGTCACATAAAAGTACAGGATATTACAGATTAAGCCTTACGGAAAATTCCGTGCTTCCGGGTATATCCCTGAAATATTCAATAATACAAAAATCTGCAGGCTCTTCCATGGAAGAAGGTCTGCAGATTTATATTTTGCAGTGAATATATTGCCGGGGATAACAGAGCAAAAAATCTTCTTATTTTCCGTTATAGATTTCGTTTGCTCTAAGCAGCGCTTCTGCTGAGAAGGAGGGGATCCTTCCGAGTCCGTCGGGGCCGACATTCAGAAGATAATTGATTCCCATTTTGTTAAGCTTTGTTCTTCTTCTGACTATCTCCTCGGGACTTATCCAGTTATTATCATAATATTTATAGCCCCAGGAGCTGTTGAGCGTTCCTGCCGTTTCATAAAGTCCGTAGGGTGATTTCTTGAAGCCGTGTATTGCATTGGGATCGGTGTTTTCATCCTCTCTGAATTCATCGGGATATTCATTATCTCCGAGAGAAACATAGTCATATGCACCGTTTCCTATTCTTGAATTTATAAGGCAGTCAGGCTGATATTCCTTTACAAGGTGATTCAATTCAAGGCTCTGCTCCTTTGTGATGGTATGAGGAACATCAAACCACATAAGAAAGATATCTCCGTAATTTGTGACAAGCTCCTTTACCTGAGGCTTGATTTTTTCCTCAAAGCAAATGGAGAAATCCTTTTTGTCTCTGTCGGGGAAATCCCAGTTATTGTCCCAGGATGTGCCTGAACAGCCTGTAAGATTTGTATATCCGCCGCCGTGAGGATGATGCCAGTCAAGCTCCTGAGAATAATAAAGACCGAATTTCAGTCCGTACTTATAGCAGCTTTCCGCAAGCTCTGCTACAACATCTCTTCCGAAGGGGGAGAAATCGGCAACATTATATTTATCGGCAGAGGATCTGAACAAAGCGAAGCCGTCGTGATGCTTCGATGTAAAAACAAAATATTTCATTCCCGCATCCTTTGCAAGACGTATCCATTCATCCGCATTGAAATAAACGGGGTTGAAGCTCCTTGCCAGAAGCTCGTATTCAGCATTTTTAATCGGCATAAAGCTTTGTATCCATTCGGCATAATCGCGTACTCTTCTGCCCTTATATTCTCCTCCCAGAAGTGAATAAAGTCCCCAGTGAGCCATCATTCCGTACTGTGCCTGCTTAAAAAGGATCCTGTTATCCATAGTATTCTCCTTTGCTTTTCTTTCATAAATATTAGCATATCGGATTTTTATTTGCAACACTTGACTTAGCCTTAGGCGTCATATATCATAACAACGGCGGTGATAAAAATGAGGGATTACAATAAAACTCTGACAGCTACGGTCTATGTAACAAATAACGGCCGTGTGCTTTTGCATATGCATAAAAAGTATAACACCTGGTTTCCTTTAGGCGGTCATATCGAGGAGGATGAATTGCCCCATGAAGCGGCGCTGAGAGAGGTAAAAGAGGAATCGGGGCTTGATGTTACATTATTCACTGCAGAGGACATAGCCTTCAGCACGGGACTTGTAGGAAGGATACCTCAGCCTCTGAGAATTTATAATGAAGGCATCGGCAGTGAAGAGGAATTTCTCGATTTTATATATGCCGCAACAGCCTTGAAGGACACACCCTGTTCAGAGGATGATGAGAGCGATATCTTTCATTGGTTTTGTGCCGATGAGCTGCTTTGCCCGACGGAGAATATAAAGCTTCATATAAGAAACACGGCACTGCTCAGCCTTTATACGGTAAACGGCATACCAAAGGAAGAAAGACGGTATTTTACTGAGACAGACGGCTGCTTTTTATGATGACAGACGGAAAATGTTACAAAGAAATATCGACAAGACGGGAAAACTGTGTTAAAATAAATCACTATTATTTTACGGGAGAAAAATATGAAAAAATATACGCTTAATTTCGGACAGTTCAGACAGTATGATAAGAAATTTCTGACCTCGGAAAACGGTCTTAATGCGGGAGAGGTGACCGCTGTTGCTTTCAGCGGTGAGACTCTTTATATCGCTTGTGAAGGCTGTCTTTTTGAATACTGCGACGGTAAGGTGAAAAAGCTTTCCGGTAAGGCAGATAAGCTTTTCAGCCGTGCAGGCAGACTCTTTGTTTCCTACGGCAATGCTCTCGGAGAGCTTAAGGGCGGAAAGATAAAGAAGATAAAGGAATTTGACTGCCTTGTAAACGACATTTCCGTCGGTCTTGACGGCTCAGTCTGGCTTATAACCGAAAAGGCTCTTTTTCTTTACGATAACTCAGATTTCAGCTACATCGTGGATGTGCCTGAGGATACGGTATGTCTTGCGGCAAAGGATAATAAGTCAAAATACTGTGAGACTGTATATATCGGCTGTAAGGAGGAAGGTCTTTTATCAATGAAGGGCAAGCGCCGCCATTTTGCGGAGATGACTCCCGATATGTCAGGCGTTCTTTCAAAGAAGATAAACTGTCTTGCTCTTGACGGAATGGGACATCTCTGGGCAGGAAGCGATGAGGGACTCAATATATATGACGGAAGAAATTATTGGTTTAACGGCAATGATTTTTATTCCGTTCCCGCAGGCTCATTCAACGATATGTATTTTGCCGCAGACGGAAAGAAGTATTTTGCTACAAATACAGGTGTCATAACTCTTATTGAAGGAAAGATATCATATTTCTCATACGGTGCCTGGCTTTTACATCCCACCGTTACAAAAATTGCCGTATCGGACGGCGGAACGATGGCAGCGGTAACTCCCGCAGGCATAAGCGTTATCACAAATAAGCTTATGACTCTTGAGGAAAAGGCTCAGCATTATGATGAGCTTGCAGTTAAATATTTTACCCGTAATGAGGGCTATCAGGTTTCAAGAGTTCTCAGAAAATACGGAGATCTTGATTCAGGCTGGCTTCCCAATTCCGATAATGACGGACTTTTTACGGGACTTTACTGTGCGGCACAGTGCTTCCGCTATAAGGTCACGGGGGATGAAGAAGCAAAGAAAAATGCGAAAAGAGCAGTTGAGGCTATGATAAAGCTTACCGAGATCACGGGTAAGCCCGGCTTTACGGCAAGAGCCACAAGATATTCTCACGAGGAGAATTTCGGCACGGGTAACCGTGAGGAATGGCATTACTGTGAAAATGATCCCGACTGCGAGTGGCTGGGTGAGACCTCCTCAGACGAAATGACAGGTCATTATTTCGCATACGGAATTTATTTTGATCTTGTAGCCGATAAGAAGGAAAAGAAAAAGATCGCAGAGGTCGTAAAGACCATAACAGACCATATAATTGACAATAATTTCCATCTCACCGATGTTGACGGCATCCCCACCACCTGGGCAAACTGGGAGCCTGATCTTCTCAATAATGATGACCGCTGGTATTATGAAAGAGGTACAAATTCTCTTGAGATACTCTCCTTCTTAAAGACAGCCTATCATGTTACCGGTGATGAAAAATACAATAAGGTTTATGATATGCTTATCACAAAGCATCATTATGCGATGAACTGTATGCAGTATAAGGTTGAGGATTGCCACCTTGCTCATATTGATGATCAGCTTGACTTTGTGAATATCTATCCTCTTATTGTATACTGTGATAATAATGCCCATAAGGAAATATTCAAAATGGGACTTACGCATCATTACGATTATGAAAGAATCGAGCGTTCTCCCTTCTTCAACATCGTTTACGGTGCGCTTACCGAGAATTACTGTGATATTGAGAATGCGGTAAGAAGCCTTAGTGAAATGAATCTTGATCTTGTACGCTGGCCCGTTTATAACAGCTACAGAAAGGATATCGTATGGGACTATTCTCCCGAGGAGATGGGATGTCCCCCTCAGCTGAAATACCCCGTTGAGTATTCCGCAAGAGTGCTTGTGCACTATGACGGAAATCAGTTTGTTTGTGATTCGGGTGCAGAGGAATTTGTAAGCATCAACTCAAAGACCGTAAACCGCACGGCAACTCTTCCCGGCACATCAGGTGCAAACGGAATGAGAGCCGAGCAGCCGTACATCTTCCTTCTTCCTTACTGGATGGGCAGATATTACGGACTTATAGGAGATTGATTCAGGAAAGCAACAATGCTTTACGCATCAATGACCGCTTTCGGATAGCCCGGCTCCGGAGAAAGCCTGCTTTTTGTTCGCAGGCACATATAATCTTTTGTCATTGGGGAAGGAATTTCCTATATAATAAAAAGAAGTAACCAAGAAAGATTTTGCTCTCTCTTGGTTACTTCTTTTCCTTCTGCAATGCACGGTATCTAAATGACTGTTTTTATTATATAGGAAAAACCTCTCTTGTCTTGGTAGACAAAAGAGGTTTCTTTTCTTGCATATAACTTATAACTTGATACCATTAACCCATTTTTAACAAAGGGGTGTATGGGTGGTTATGGGTGGCGGTATCGTTAAATGATTGTATGTTTGGAATAATGATGATGGTATTGTATTTTTAAAGTATTTCTTTTAACTGCTCTTTGGTGAAAATCACACTTTCATCATCAAATGGATTTACCATAAGAAAAGGAGTCTTACCGAGTATATTCTCTATTGCACGAAATTCAATCAATATTTGTTGAACCGTAACTTCAACAATGGCATATTCTTTTATATATTTTGGAGGAATTGCTTTTTCAGATGAAAAAACAAATAAAAAAACATTTTCTTTGTTTTGAAAAACGGCAGGTGTCATCGATTCGGCAATATGTATCATATTGCCAATTTCAGTTTTTTTAACTTGCTTTGTTGTGCTGCCAGATAAATCCCATACATAAGGCATTAACAATTTATCCATTGATAGTCATCCTTTTGATTATTACTTAATCATATTTTATAATTATAACTATACACTATAACTCACATTAATGCAAATACAAACGCTTGCCGAACAAAAAAGAACAATGGTATCGTATCAAACCATTGTTCTTCTATGAATGTAAACTGTAATTTTAATACAATGAATACCCTTTTTGTACTAGGGTATTCAAACCAAACGATTGCATTTTCTAAAATCAGTAATTTACCATATTGCTTTCTAAACCAACCTCGAATATGTAATCAAGTGCTTTTTTTAATATTTCATCTGTGTTTCCATTATCCCAATAATATATTTCTAAAACTTCATCTCCCTGAACTATACCGACCTTCGAGCAATGTTCCTGTACAGCCGGTATCTGCTCAAAGTCCCTGTCAGAGCTTCTTGCAAAAACAACGACAAGACTATCTTCGTCGGTAAATCTATAATCGAAGAATTTTCCGATTTTATAATAATAGTAAGGCTCCTCATCATATAAAGAAGTATCACCAACACTTTTGTTGATATATACATTGTATTTACTATTGTTTTTATCCTTTGTCAGTTCTAATTCATAGTCACCGGATTCAATCTTTGTAATGTCCATCGCTAACATCTTTTCAACAGTTTCAGCCTTCAGATTCAGTTTCCTAAATTCTCCTGCATAATGAAGTAAATACACAATAAAGCAGCCAATCAACAGAGCAATAAAAGAATTTTTTAAGCCTTTCTTTTCCTGTTTTTTATCTTTGCAAAACAGAATGGCAAAAATGTAATATGTTATGCATCCCAGCGAAATGAGCACTATTCCACACGCAAGCCAAGTAAGTCCCCCATTAAATAAAATGGCAAATTCTCTCATCTTAACACATCCTTTCAAAATGAGGTTATTTTAGATTAGTTTTAGCGGTGTTAATGGATGCTATCAATATACGTTTTATTTCTAAACAATCCTCAAGTAATGAGTTGCACATTTTCTCATCAATATATTCAGACATATTAAGTAATTTAATCCAATATTCAGTTTCAGCAGTTTCTTTTAATGCAATATGCATTTTAGCAATGAAATCAGCAGGACTATGTCCATAATTTGCTTCATTGATATTTGCGCCTATACTTGTGCCACTGCGAATTATTTGCTTTGCAATTGTTTGTCCCTTTTTATTCTTAATTAAAAAATCATGTAGTTTAACAATTCTTGCAGCAAAAACAATAGATTTATCGATTAAAACATTTTCTTTCATTCCTGCACTTCCTTTTGAATGATTATAGCACATACTGAAATCTATGTCAAAATTATTCATTATTCATCAGCGAAGCGACTTCAATATTCATTATTCATTTGAAAATCCGTTCTTCACGAATGAATAATGAATGATGAATATTGGATAATGAATAATACAAACAAAAATCCGCTCACTTGTGTGAACGGATTTTTGTTTGGTGGAGGCGAGGGGAGTCGAACCCCTGTCCGAAAAAACCTCCTCCCAACTTTCTACGAGCGTAGTTGCTTGTTTGATCTCGTTCTCCTCAGCGTGAAGCAACACACTCAGTGGAAAACCAGCCCTTTAGGTCATGATGGGATACAAGGCTATCTCTCATTCACGTTCACCGCTACATGACGCCACGCACCGGGCCGCGGTACTCCCGGGAATGACGGCTGAACTGCGATTAAGCAGCAGCTAAAACTTTATTATTGTTGTTATTTATTTTATAACTTTGAAGCTTTTATAGAGGTGCCTCACCTCTGCTCGCTTATCAAGACTCGGATTCCCCGTCGAAATCCTTTCGCCCCCATATATAAATCTGCTGTGCAGATTTATTACGGAATATTTTGTTCTGTAAAAAGTGAAATTCAGCGGTGCGTATCGAAAGCGGAGCTTTTGCAGAGTGAAATGCCCCTTTTGCGGGATGTCGGGAATTTCCTTGTCGCTGTCCGCTTTCCTTTGTGAAAGGCACATTTTTTGTGTGCCTTTCGGGAAATGCGTTATTAATTATACAATTCTTTTTTCGGAAAATCAACTGTAATTTATTTACTTATTTCTACACTTATCACGGTGCCGTCGTCAGCCTCTATTTTAATAAGCTCTCCTGTTGCTCCTTCCTCAGCGAGCTCCAGGATCTCCTCTAACTGAGAGCTGTTCAGGAAGCTGTTTCCGAGAATACCCGAGATTCCGTTTCCTATTCTTGCCGCTTTTTTCACAACTGCCACGGGGACTGTGACATTTGTCGGCTTTTTATTGAGAGGACTTATTTTAATTTTCAGCTTAAGCCTTGAAGTGTCTGTCTGCGGCATTTTCGGGATATCGGCTTTTTGCTCACTGCCCGTAAGAAGCTTATCTATTCCGACTCCGAGGATCTCTGATATCTTAGGAAGAAGCATAATATCGGGGCAGGACTGATCGTTTTCCCATTTTGATACAGCCTGGGGAGTCACATCAAGCTGACGGGCAAAATCCTCCTGCGTAAGCCCCTTTTTCTTTCTTGCTGCAGAAAGTCTCTCTCCGAGGGAGCTTCCTTCTGCTTTCTTTGCTTCCTCTGAGCCTTCGTTTTCTTTTTTTGTGAATAATGTCATTTTCAATTTCTCCTTTCGGTTTTCGTTTTCGTATTTTATTCTACGGGAAAAACCGAAAAATTTGAATTGAATATCGGTTGAAGGGACTAAAGCAACGGTTGATTTTATAAAATATCAGGTAAACTGACGGTTGATCAAGCGTTTTTATCGGCTCTGAGGCTTCTTTCGATGTCGCGGTTGGCGGCTTTTTTAGCGGCGTCCTCGCGTTTATCGTAGAGCTTTTTGCCTTTGCACAGACCGATCTTGAGCTTTGCTCTGCCTCTTACGAAATAGACGCTTAAAGGAATAAGAGCGTAGCCCTGCTGCTTCATAAGACCGAAGAGCTTATTTATCTCTCTTTTGTGCATAAGCAGCTTTTTAGGTCTTAAGGGATCGCGGTTGAAGATATTGCCTTTTTCGTAGGGGGAGATGTGCATTCCGTAGGCAAATATCTCACCGTCCTTGATGTGGCACCAGGAATCCTTGAGATTGACTCTGCCCTCGCGGATGGATTTTACTTCCGTTCCGTAAAGCTCGATTCCTGCTTCATATGTTTCCTCCACGAAATAATCGTGATAGGCCTTTTTGTTCTGAGCGACTGACCTTTCTGTATTTTCAGCCAAGAGACTCACCTCAGTTAATTACATTTTTTCGGGAGCATCCACCTTAAGAAGTCCCAATACATTTTTAAGTGTTGTTGCTGTTGCCTTGCAAAGAGTGATTCTTGCGCTCTTGAGAGCCTCATCCTCTACATCGCAGTGGCAGGCATTATAGAACTTATGGAAGAGAGTTGCAAGGTCAACTGCATATCTTGTGAGCTTAGAGGGATCAAGAAGCTTTGCGGCATTTTCTGTTTCTGCGGTAAGAGAGGAAATGAAGCGGATAAGCTCCTTTTCTGTTTCGTTAGTAAGAAGATCTGCACCTGAAACACAGCAGTCTTCAACTGAGAAGCCTGACTCCTCCATTTTTCTGAAGATGGAGCAGATTCTTGCATATGCATACTGACAGTAATAAACGGGATTCTGTGAAGACTGCTCAACAGCAAGGTCAAGGTCAAAGTCGCAGTGGGTATTTGCTTCTCTCATATTGAAGAAGAATCTTGCAGCATCGATGGGTACCTCTTCAAGAAGAGTAACAAGGGTAATAGCCTTGCCTGAACGCTTTGAAGCCTTTATTACTTCGCCTTCCTTTACAAGTCTTACCATCTGCATAAGAACTACCTGAAGTCTCTCTGCATCTATTCCGAGAGCGGTAAGAGCCGCCTTAAGTCTCGGAACATAGCCGTGATGGTCAGCGCCGAGAATGTCAACTGCAAGATCAAAGCTTCTCTCTGCAAGCTTGTTGTAGTGATATGCAATATCGGGTACGATATAGGTAAAGAAGCCGTTTGAGCGCTTGAGAACGAAATCCTTGTCACAGCCGAACTGCTCAGCCTTGAACCAGAGCGCGCCCTCGCTTTCATAGGTATATCCCTTTTCGGTAAGAAGGTCAACGACCTTCTTTGCGGCTCCTGAATTATGGAGCGTGCTTTCTCTGAACCAGGTGTCGTACTTAATTTTGTATTTAAGAAGATCTCTTTCAAGTCCCTCGATATTAAGAGGAAGAGCATATTCAACGAGCGCCTTTCTTCTTTCCTCTTCGGTTGCATTTATGAATTTGTCACCGTGAATCTCGGCAAAATTCTTTACATGGTCGATAATATCCTGACCGTGATAGGAATCCTCGGGCATTTCGATGGGATCTCCGAAGTGCTGACGGTAACGGATATCAAGAGAAAGTCCGAATTTCTCTATCTGATTTCCGCCGTCGTTTATATAGAATTCTCTTTCAGTCTCATAGCCTGACCAGGAGAGCACCTCACTGAGACAGTCGCCCATTGCACCGCCTCTTGCATTTCCTACATGCATAGGTCCTGTGGGATTTGCGGAAACGAATTCAACGAGAGCTCTTTTTCCCTTGTTTATATCTGAATGTCCGTACATTGCACCCTTTTCGAGGACATCAGCGATTATGTCGCAATAATACTGTCCCGAAAGAGTGAAATTAAGGAAGCCTGCACCTGCACATTCGCACTTTTCAAAATATGTGCCGCTGAGGTCAAGATTGTTTATGATGGCATCGGCAATTTTTACGGGAGGCATTCTGAATGCTCTTGCGTGTGCCATTGCCGCATTTGTGGAATAGTCACCGTTCTTTCTGTCCGCGGGAACCTCTGTTTTTACGGGAAGAAGCTCTGCTTCGGGAAGCTCGCCCTTTTCAATAGCCTTTTTTATAGCCGCAATAACTGCTGCTTCAAGCTGCTGCTCTGCTTTTTTTACAAGAAAACTCATATCAATCTTTCCTTTCGGGGATGATATCTCCCACTTCTACAGTCATTTCTTTTGTCTGATTTATCTCTCCGTAGAAATCTACGGTATAATTCATCTTAAGTCTGAGGCTGTTTTCTTCTGCCTCGCTTATGAAATCCGTGGCGGTGATGCCGACCATAAGCTCTCCGTATGGGGTGGAATATGCACAGTTGTGTCTTACACCCTTTTCTATGATAAGCTCGGTGTTTATGGAGCCCTGTCTCAGAAGATGTGCACAGCTGCCGTTTTTTACTCTGAGCGTGGTTCTGCTTTTCATATCCTCTGCAAAGATCTCGTCAAACTCTACTGTATAATTTTCCTTAGTGCCGTAATATTGGCAGGTGGTCTCCATCTCGACCTTTTCCGTATTCTCTCCGTCAGAGGAAATATCTGTTATTTTCAGTATTCTCTGTTCTGTCATTTTTTAACTCCGAAAAACAAATAGTCAAAATATATTATCATATATATACAAAAAAATCAATAAAAATTTGGCAAAGTGCAAAAATGCGGTCTTTCAGTACAGCACTGTTTTTACGGGCTTTGTGATTTTTATGCTGTCGGGTGTGATGTCGCATTCATATGCCAGTATTTTTACTCCGCTTTTTTTGGCTTCAATAAGTGCTTCGGCAAATTCCGGGTGCGTATCTCTGTTCGGTCTGAATTCTTTTATTCCCGACATCTGAATTACGAAGAGAATATATGCTTCGAAGCCCTCGCTTTTTGCTTTTATAAGCTCCCTTATATGCTTTATTCCTCTTTCGGTGGGAGCATCGGGGAAGAGGGCAACGCCGTCCCTTTCAAGAGTGACACCCTTTACCTCTATAAACAGCTGTTCAGTATCGTTTTTCGCAAAAATATCGAATCTTGAATTGCCGAATTTTACTTCCCGTTTTATCTGCGTATGCTTCGGCAACAGCCCTGAATGCGGCAAAAATTCCTCTGCACAGAAATTCGGTATCTGTGAATCTATGTTTATAAGTAATTTCCCGTTTTCGGTGGTCTTCTCGGCGGCAATAAGGTCATATTTTGTCTTTCTTGCGGGATCAGATGAGGTATCAAGATATACCGTCACTCCGGGGATAAGTATCTCCTTACACCGTCCCGTATTTTTGACATGAACAGTCTCAATCTCCCCATCAATACTAACATTTGCAATAAACCTGTTAGGACGGGAAATAAATGTTCCTTTTACGATATTATCATACTTCAAAACGATCACACTCCGTTTATATGATAGCTTAAAAGTGATTTGTTTTCAATTACGGAAGGGTACATTTTATAATAATTTAAAAAAATACTTGAAAAAAATGAATATATATATTATAATAACAAAGCTGATGATAAATCGGCGTTAAATTGTTATACTAATTTTGGATTTTGCTTCTGTCATGCGGCGTGTTGGTCCTGTGCGACGGAGCGCCGCGAACCATGTCAGGCGGGGAACCGAGCAGCATTAAGCGGTCAGCCCGTGCGACACAGTCCGCCTGCACGCCGTGTGACAGAGGCAAAATTTTTTGTTGTACAGAAAAAAGAGATATCCGTTTCAGTGAAACATATTTTCTGACGGAAAATATCAATGAAGCCATAGGGCTCATTAGTTAAAAGTGTGGTGAAGGGCTTGTACAGAGTATTATACAGAAAATGGAGACCTAAGGTGTTTTCCGATGTTATCGGACAGCCTCAGGTTACAACAACATTATCCTCTCAGGTAAAGGAAAACAGACTTTCCCACGCATATCTTTTTACCGGCTCAAGAGGAACGGGTAAGACCACCTGTGCAAAGATCTTTTCGAAGGCAGTAAACTGTCTTCATCCCGTAAACGGGGACCCCTGCAATGAATGTGATATCTGTAAGGGTATTGATGCCGGCAGTGTTCTTGATATCGTTGAGATAGACGCCGCCAGTAACAGAAGTATTGACGATATAAGGCTTCTCAAGGAAGAAGTCAATTTTACTCCCTCGCAGGCTAAATTCAGAGTTTACATCATAGACGAGGTGCATATGCTCACCATTGAAGCCTTCAATGCACTTCTCAAAACTCTTGAAGAGCCGCCCGAGCATGTTAAGTTTATTCTTGCGACAACAGAGGTGCATAAGCTTCCCGCTACTATACTTTCCCGTTGTCAGAGATTCGATTTCAGGAGAATAGAGCCTGATCATATAGCAGACAGATTAAAATATATAGCATCCGAGGAGGGTGCGGAGATCTCCCACGAGGCGGCAATGCTTATTGCGAGAATTGCCGACGGCGGTATGCGAGATGCTCTTTCTCTTCTTGACAGATGTATAAGCGTAAGCGACAGCGTGACTGTCGATACGGTTTCTGCCTCTGCAGGACTTATGGGCAGAGAGCATATATATACTCTTATAAAAGCAGTAGCTTCCGGTGATACGGCAAGATGCCTTATGATACTCGATGAGCTGCACAAGGGCTCTTGTGATACGGAAAGACTTATCACTGAGCTTATTGACCGTTTCAGAGGTTTTCTTATTGTAAAGACAGTAAGTAAGCCTGAGGATCTGCTTGCCTGCACGGAGGAGGAGCTTACGGAGATAAAAGCTATCGCAGAGCTCTTTACCAAGGACGCTGTTTTATATGCATTGAATGTGCTGACAGCGGCGGCAGATGCAATGAGAAGAACTCAGAACAGGCGAATTGAAGCTGAGATGGCACTTATAAGGCTTACCCGTCCCGAGACGGACGAATCGGCGGCGGCACTCAGTGTCAGAATTGCAAGGCTTGAAAAAGAAATAGAATATCTTAAAAAGAGCGGCACGAGAATTCCCGTAATTGAAATGAGGGACGAGGATGCCGCAATAAAAAGAGCAGGACTCGGACAGGTCGCTGTCGCAGAAGAGACTGTGGGCATCCCGGTGATTCAGATGAAGGATGAAAAGCCGTCGGAGGGTGCTGTTATTGAGAAAGCACCACCCGCCGGCGAGGTACCGCCTTTTGATGATGCTCCTCCTTTTGACGATGCACCGTCCTTCGATGAAGCACCGCCTTTTGATAAGGCACCGCCTTTTGACGATGCACCTCCTTTTGACGATGCACCGCCCTTCGATGAGGCACCGCCTTTTGATGAGGCACCGCCTTTTGACGATGCACCGCCTTTTGATGAGGCTCCTCCTTTTGACGATGCGCCGCCCTTCGATGAAGCACCTCCCTTTGGGGCTGCTCCCTCTTCCTCTCCCGGTGAATTCAAGGGCTTCGGAGCGGAAAACTCCGGTTCATCCTTTGCTTCTCAGTTCAAGGCCGCTGACAGCGGAGATGATGACGGCTTCGATTTTGATGCATTTATGAAAGAGCACGAGGGAATGCATAAAAAGACTGAGGAGGCTCCCGCGGAAAAGCCTGCAAAGCCCAATGATTATGATGATCTTTTTGAGGATACGCTTCCGCAGGATAACAGTGCCGATAAGATAGATAACCACACCTGGGGCAAGATAGTTCTTGAAACGGAAAGGATGTTCCCGCCGCTTATCGGACAGCTTACAGGCTCTTCGGCGAGAATCGTCGGCGGCACGGTTTATATCCGCTTCGGCGAAAAGAATATCAAATTATTTGCAAATGAGCAGATGCTCGGAAGATTTGTTTCCAAGGCTTGCGAGATAGTATTAGGAAAGACCTACAATATAAAAATAGATTAAGGAGAAATTTCATATGAAAGCAAGAATTCCCAATCAGAACAATATGTCAAGAAACGATATGATGGCAAAGGTCCAGAAGATGCAGGAGGATATGGCAAATAAGCAGGCTGAGGTTGAAAACAGCGAGTTTTCCGCTTCTGCAGGCGGCGGAGCTGTTGAAGTTAAGGTCAACGGCAAGCACGAGATATTAAGCGTCAAGATGCAGCCTGAGGTGGTTGATCCCGAGGACATCGATATGCTTGAGGATCTTATCATTGCATCCCTTAATGAGGCAATAAGAAAAGCAAATGAGGCAATGGAGAGAGAAATGAGCTCAGTAACGGGCGGACTTAATATCCCCGGTCTGTTCTGATAAAATAATTATGGAAAGTGCTGTTTCTTTTGAAAAATTAGTCGAGCAGTTCAGGCGTATGCCCGGTATCGGTGCAAAAACCGCTATGAGAATGGCTTTTTACGTGCTTTCTCTTTCAGATGAGGAGGCAAATGAGCTGTCAGACACCATAAGAGAGGCAAGCGAAAAAATACACCGCTGTCCTAAGTGCTGTAATCTTACGGATGAGGAGCTTTGTCCCGTGTGTAAAAACAGCGCAAGAAAGCAGTCGCTTATATGCGTGGTGGAGAATGTCGAGGCTCTTATGGCAATTGAAAATACCAATGAATATAAGGGTGTCTATCATGTGCTTCACGGAGTTATATCTCCTCTTGATGATATTTCTCCCGATGATATCACCGTGAAGGAGCTTCTCTCCCGTGTGGGTGAGGGCGGAATTGAAGAGGTCATAATGGCTACGGGCTCCAATGTTGAAGGAGAGCTTACCGCAATGTATATAAGTAAGCTTCTGAAGCCTCTCGGAGTCAAGGTGAGCCGTCTTGCCTACGGTCTTCCCGTAGGAAGCGATCTTCAGTATGCCGACGGAGTGACTCTTATGCGTGCCATTGAAGGACGAAGGACACTCTGATAAGCTTTTTTTTCAGTGTCTGAGCTTAAAAAGTGTTTATGATGATATAAAATGATCTTTGCAGCAGCAAAGAAACTATAATAAGGGGCGATCGTTATGTATGCAATTACATTTGATATCGGAACTACCGGTGTTAAGACCTGTGTATTTGAGATATCCGATACAGTAAAATTACTCGGAAGCGCATCCGAGGGTTATAATCTTTATGTTTTCCCTGACGGCGGTGCAGAGCAGGATCCCGAGGAATGGTGGACTGCAATGTGCAATACCTCAAAGAAGGCAATAGCCGAATCCGGTATTGATGCTTCACTTATTGAGGGTATTTCCTTCTGCTCACAGATGCAGGGACTTGTGCTTGTAGACAAGGACGGAAATCATATAAGAAGAGCCTTCAGCTATATGGATCAGCGTGCAAGAGAGGAACTTAAAAAGGGTGTTGCACACGGTATTCAGATCGCAGGTGCAAGCATTCCCATACTTCTTAAATCTCTTATGATAACGGGTGCCGTTGCGGCTTCCGTAAAGGATCCCGTATGGAAGTATAACTGGGTAAAGAATCACGAGCCCGAAAACTATAAGAAGATACATAAATGGCTTGATGTCAAGGAATATCTTATCTGCCGTATGACAGGCAGATGCGTTATGACAAGAGACTCTGCCTTCGGCGCTCTTCTTTATGACCTCAGAAAAGGTCACGAATGCTGGAGCGAGAGCCTTTGTAAGTCTCTCGGCGTTGATATAAAGCATATGCCTGATATCATCAATTCCACCGATATCGCAGGAAAGCTTCGCGAAAAGCAGGCAAATGAGCTTGGACTCAAGCCCGGTATTGCAGTTTACGGCGGAGGCGGAGACGCTTCTCTTATCGGTGTCGGTGCAGGTGCAACATCACTCGGTGATACCCACGTTTACTGCGGTACATCCGGCTGGGTATCAACCGTTGTTGACAAGTCCATCGTTGATGCGTCCGCTATGATCGCAGCCGTTATCGGTGCAGATCCCGGAAAGTTCAACTATTTCGGTGAGCTTGAAACTGCAGGTAAGTGCCTTGAATGGGTAAAGGATCATCTTGCTCTTGATGAGATCAATATTTACCTTAATAAGGAAGATGTTGCTGACAGCTATGAGACAAAGTATACCAACCTTTACGATTATATGACAGATGTCATAAGTGAAGTTCCCGCAGGCTCGGGAGGTGTTATCTTTACTCCCTGGCTTCACGGCAACCGCTGTCCCTTTGAAGATCCCAATTCCAGAGGAATGTTCTTCAATATCAGCCTTGAAACCGGCAAGAGCGAGCTTATCCGTGCCGTTATCGAGGGTGTATGCTATCACCTCAGATGGTTTATGGAGGCAGAGGAAAAGAAGGTCAAGGCATCTGATACCATCCGTTTTGTAGGCGGCGGTGCACTTTCATATATGACATGTCAGATACTGGCAGATGTTCTCGGCAGAAAAATTGAGGTCGTTGACAGACCTCAGAATGTCGGTGCTGTGGGTGCGGCAGTTACAATTGCGGTAGGCTCAGGACTTATAAAGAGCTTTACTGATGCTAAGAAGCTTATTCCTGCCGTAAAGACCTATACTCCCGATCCTAAGAATAAGGCTGTATACGATAAGCAGTATAAGGTATTCAAGAATCTTTATAAGGCTAATAAGGAAAACTTTGCCGCACTTAACGGCTGAAAGGATAAATAAATGGAAAAATTACAGGTACTTGAAGCATTGTATTCAAATATAAGCGATACAATGGCAAAATGCGGCTTTGCCCCCGAATATAAGGACGGTATGAAAAAGACAGGCGCTCCCGTTTATGAGAGAGGCGAGGCTGTCGTTATGGACCTTACTGGCGAAAAGGGCGTTTCCCGTTTTGTTTTCAGTGAGGACAGAATCCACCTTCTTTTTGCGGATAAGGATGCCCCCAGAGACGATGACTCCGCCTTTACAAAGGATACCACCTATCTTTTTGTTCTCGGTGAATATACGGAAAAGGATATCAAGAGCATAGCCGTTGAGGTCAATGATTATATGACAGAGACCTTTGTTGTTAAAAAGAAGATCCCCGTAAAGACAAAGGATATTTCTACCGTTTCCCGTTCCGCGGCAAAGAGCGGCGCTTTGGCTTACGATCCTATTACATTTGCAACAAAGCTTTCTGCTATCTATCCCGAGCTTAAGGAAGCAATAACCGCTAACATTGCACAGTACGGTGAATTTTTATGTGAGGATTTCTTCCTTACTCACGCAAATAAGCATATCGAAGCTACCATCCGTGAGAATAATCCTCAGAGAATGAAGAGACTTTTCAACATCATCTGCGAGATATATGAGGACGGCACAAACGAGGTGCAGAGCCTCATTGCCGTTACCGCTCTCGGCTTTATCGAGAACGATCCCGCACTTGTTCAGCAGATAATGCCCTATCTTACCGACAGTATGCTGGAGCCCGTGCTTGAGGTGTCAAAGAGACTTAAAAACAGTAAATCCGCAAAAATGCGTCTTGAAAATCCTCCCAAATATAAGCCCCCGAAGCAGAAGAAAAAGAGCTTCCTCGATTCACTTATGGGCGGCACATCGGGAATTCAGCAGTAACAGTTTATCTTAAAATCGAAAATTATCATTATATAAAATTAAGAGCCGGATACCTTTTTACGGGGTATCCGGCTTTAGCTTTCAGTGAAGAGACAGCTTTATCTGATTTATTTTCCCTCTTCACGGAAAGTTGGGGAATCATATTACTCACTTTAATCATTTTGTGCTTCGCACTTGGGAACCCCCGGCGAGGGTTCCCAACGAAAAACAGTCCACCGGACTGTTTTTCTCCCCTCCTGCGCTATTGGAA